>JBBSEL010000986.1:0-2368 GCA_038239755.1 Chloroflexia bacterium
AGGAGTCGTAAAGCAGTACAGCCAGGCTGGGCGAGGATCAGCTATTGAACCTCGCCCTTTCTCAGGCCCCTCAGTCCTCAGTCCTCATTGCTCGTTGCTCGCCGCTCATTGCTCGTCCCTCAGTCCTCAGTCCTCAGTCCTCAGTCCTCGTCCCCCGGTCCCTTGCACCGCTGCACGGCAATCGGTATAATACGAAGAGTAAGCACCCGCGCGCGTAGCTCAGTGGATAGAGCGCCGCCGTCCTAAGGCGGGCGTCGGGGGTTCAAATCCCTCCGCGCGCACCCCGGCCCCCGGCCACGCCACATCGGTGGCCGGGTAGCGGTGGCCGCCTCCCCGGCGGCCTGGCAACCCTCCACCAGCCCCTTCGCTAAGGAGGTTATCGAATGCAACTGACCCTCAGAACCAAAAATCGCAAACTGACTCCGAATGAAGAAGAACTCATCCGCAAGAAAATTGACCGGCTGCGCCACCTGGATCAGGTCAGCGAGGCCGAGGTGGTCGTCTCGCAGGAACACAGCAAGCGGGGTGACCTCCAGGTCATCCAGTTGACCCTGCACGCCCATAGCACCCTCCTGCGCGCCGAAGAGAGCGACACCGAATTGAACAACGCGCTGGACGCCGCGCTGGCAAAGATCGATACCCGGCTGGAACGCTTCAAAGGCCGTTGGGTCCGCCGCCGCAAGAGCCACAGCGACCGCGATGCCTTGCCGGTGATCCTGGAGGGGACCGACACAACCGCCCAGGCCGCAGCAGAAGAAGGCGCGGACGACCTCGACGACACCGCGCTGCTGGTACGCACCAAGCGCTTCGCCATCCAGCCGATGACCACCGAAGACGCCGTGGAGCAGATGGAACTGCTCGGCCACAGCTTCTTTATCTACTGGGACGCCGAAGACAAGCGCTATGCGGTGGTCTACCGTCGCCACACCGGGGATTACGGCGTGCTCCAGCCGGAACTCGCCAGCTAACCTGCATACCTTGCCGGGTATATAGGGGTTGGTTGACCGGGTCGGTCGGCCAACCCCTCGTATTTCCCGGTAACGGGACGGGAGGCGTGCCCCGTTGAACCGTTTTGCCATCAGCATGGTACATAGGCAGCAATGGGATCGTGCAGCCCCGGCGCGTTGGCACACAACATGCCTGAGAGAGAGCGGACTGCCGGGATGGGCAGTCTCGTTGCAAGCCAGCTTACAGACAGTACACCGGGTTTCTTCTATACTAAGAAACTGTGAGTTGGCCCGATACATATCATATTCGGAGAGAAACAGACAGTATGGCAGTGGAGTTGCTCGTACAATCGCACACTTTTGAGACCGCCCCCGCGACCGCCCCGTGGAACGCATTGCTGGCCCAGAGTGGCAGCAACCTGTTTTTCCTCACCCGCCACTATCAGGAAGCCTGGTGGCGGGCCTTTGGCACAAGCGAAGACTGTTCCTGTTGTACCGCGCACATCCTGACCTTGTCCGAAGGAGACAACCTCGTGGGGTTGGCTCCTTTTTATTTAGCCATTGTTGGCGAGGCTGACCAGAAGGAAGAAACGGAGCGCCGCCCCGGCGTGTTGCGCGCCCAGGCGCGGGCCGAAGCGGCAGACGGCGGGTTGCCGGTGCCGGGGGTGGGCGAACGGGTGCTGCGGCTGATCGGCGGCGTGGCCGTGACCGATTATTTAGACATCATCGCCGCCCCCGCGCAGCAGGAAGCTGCCTGGGCGGCTATCCTGGCCTACTGGGCCGCTCATGCCGTCGAGTGGGACGTGATCGACCTCCATTCGTTGCCGCCCGAATCACCCTCACGCCGGATCGTGGCGCGGCTGGCAGCAGAGCGCGGCTGGCAGAGTTGGAACGAAATCGAAGAGACCTGCCCGGCGCTGGCCCTGCCTGCCGATTGGGAAACCTACCTGGCCCGCCTGGGGAAGAAAGACCGCCACGAGTTGCGGCGCAAGCTGCGCAAGACCGAGGGTGCGCCCGTACCGATCACCTGGCAACTAGTCACCGAGGCGGCGGCCCTGCCCGGCGCGGTAGACACGTTCATCACGCTCCACCAGCGCAGCAGCGCGGACAAAGCCGACTTTATGGACGCGCCGATGATCGCCTTCTTCCGCAGCCTGCCCGCCGTGTTCGGCGAAGCGGGTTGGCTAGAGGTGGCCTTGCTGGAAGTGGTCGGGGAACCCGCCGCCGCCTATCTCTCGTTCAACTACGAGGGCCGCATCTATCTGTATAATTCGGGCTACGATCCGCGCTTTGGCGAATGGAGCACCGGGGTGGTATTGCTGGCCCGCCGCATCCAGGCCGCTATCGAGGCCAGGGTGCCTTGTTTTGATTTCTTACGGGGCGACGAGCGCTACAAATATGACTTCGGCGGCGAAGATCAC
>JBBSEL010000987.1:0-2368 GCA_038239755.1 Chloroflexia bacterium
GATCACCACGGAGACACGGAGAGCACAGAGAACGAATCTCCGTGCTCTCCGTGTCTCCGTGGTGATCTCTATTTCTGCCAGGGCACAACCGTCAGCGGGGTACTGAGAGTGACGGAGGAACTGCCATCGGCCTGCAGGAGTGGCTGATCGGGGTGGGCGGTGGGGACGACGGTGATGCGGACGGTGTAGGTGCCGGGGGGGAGATCGCCGGGCAGGAACACGTCGCGGTAGTCGATGATCGTGATGTTCGGCGGCCACTGCGTCGTCGGCCAGTAGCCTCCCAGCGGCGGCAGCGGCCCGTCGCTCACCCGCACCTGTCCCGCGCTGTCCAGCAGTTCGACGCGGAAGGCGTACTCGGTCGGCAGGGGAGCGGGAGTCCGCCAGTAGAGGGTCAGCGGCAGCCAGCTTGCGTTCTTGACGACCTTCGCATTCTGGCGCAGTTCGTAGATATAGCCCTCGAAGCTGAAGCCATTCTGGAAGGGCGCGACCTGGGGATAAACCGGCTCCGGGAACCAGCTATGCGGCTGGCCGTTGAACGAGAAGCCATAGACGGTGACCCCGTTATAAACCCGCTTCTCGAACTGGTGCCAGTTGAATTGGAACCACTGGAGCACCCGGTTGTCGGGGTCTTCCCGCGCCGTACGCTCCGGCGAGACGATCAGCCAGGCCCGTTCGCGGTCGGTGATCGTTTGCAGCAGCGTGGCGTTCAGTTCGGTCTCGCCAAAGTCTTTCGTTTCTAGCGAAGGGATCGTCCGCAGCGGCACCGTGTCGAGGTCGTCGGCGTTGTGGTAGTAGTCCACTGCCGTCCGCAGGTAGCCGGGATAGACGATGACCACATCGCGCAGCCGCTCGTGCTGGCGGATGAAGTCTACCGCCGCCCGCCAGTTCTCCTTCTGCCCCGGTGGGCCGTAATTGACCCCCGCCAGCGCAAACACTGTCGGCACGCAGATCGCCACCAACCCCACCCCCATCAGCAGCGGGCGGACCTGGCGCAGGCGCAGCAGCCCCGCCGCGACGAACAGCACATAGAACGGCAGGACGATGATCATATAGCGCCGCTCGAACAGCGGCACCTGCAACGTCGTCACCCAGAACAGGGCGATGGGCAAGACCCACAGGAGCAGGATGATGCCCCAGTGGGCATTGGAGCGGGCCAGGGTGGGCCAGCCGCTCCCCTCCCCTGCGGTGCGCCCCCGTCGCCCGGCCCACGGCCACGCCCCCAGCAGGAACAGCGCCCCCAACCCCCAGGCCCCCAGCGTCTCCCACGGCGGGTCGGCCCGGTTCACGGCGAAGGTGACGAACAGCACGCCGAGCATGTCGCCCAGGCTGATCGGGGTCAGCCACCCGGCCACGATCTTGCCTTCCAGCACCGCCAGCACCCGATCCAGCGCCAGAGGCAGGAAGGGCAGGATGAGGATGCCCCAGGCCAGCGCCAACCGCTTGCGCCGCCCCTCGGCGCGGGCCGGATCGGGCGCGGGGGTGGCCGAGTCGCGCACCGCCCGTAAAACCAGCGGCGTGATCGCCAGTTGGGCCAGCAAGATCAGCCCGGCCAGGATGTGGGCATAGAGCGCGATCCACGTCACCAGCAGGTAGATCAGCCACCAGCGGGGGGTGTCCCGCGCCACCGCCTCGAAATAGAGGAGCGTGCTGAGCAGGGTGATAAAGACGACGAAGGTGTACATCTTGGCATCTTGCGAGTGCCAGATGTGAAACGGGGAGATGGTCAGGAGGAAGGCGGCCAGCAGCCCCAGCGTTTGCCCCTGCACGCGCCGCCCGGCGACGTAGATCAGCGGGATCGTGGCCGCGCCGAACAGGGCGGAGATCACCCGAACCTGTGACTCGCCGGTGCCGACTAGCTGGATCCAGAAGTGGAGAAAGAGGGTGTAGAGCGGCCCGTTCGCGCCTGCCTGGGTAAAGCTGGTCAAGATGGAGAAGGCCGGGGCGCGGGCCTGGGCGATCAGGTCGGCCTCGTCAAACCAGAAGCTCTCGACCCCCAGGTGATAGAAGCGTAGCACCAGCCCCAACAGGGTGAACCCCCCCACCAGCGCCCACGCCTGGTGCGCCGCCAGCGCCCCGCGCAAACGCCGCGCATCCACGTAGCGCCCGAACAGGGTATCCAGCGCCCGATCAACCAGCGCATCCGGCACGCCGAGCAGGGACCGCGACGGGTTACTCACAGGGGTGTCCTCATGTCTACCCTATTAACGCGGGCACGCCCGATTGGTTGCGTTCTGAGTGGGTAGGACATGGATGTGGCAAAACAAGCATCGGTGCAGGAGGGTAAGGATAAAAGGTTTACAGGGAGGGGCGAGACACACTTTTGCCCAAGGAAGCCTAAAATACCAACCCCCAACCCCCAACCCCTACA
>JBBSEL010000988.1:0-2364 GCA_038239755.1 Chloroflexia bacterium
CGTGACGCGGGGGCAGACGGCCAAGATCGTGACGAACACCTTCTTCCCTAACTGCCAGGCTTCGCCCAGCCCCACGCCAACGATTACCCCGACCGCCACCGAACCGCCCGGAGTGACGGTGACGCCGACCGGACCACGCACGGTGACGACGACCCCCGTCGGGACGATCCCGCCGACCGCGAGCGCCACGGTGACGGCCACGCCGACGCAGTAGGGGTTCACCACGAAGGGCATGAAGGTCACGAAAGGTGGTGATCCCGCCTCGTGTCCTTCGTGCCCGCCATGGGAACGAAACGTCTGGCACAACCCTTGCTCACACAGGCAGTACCAACGGAAAGGGAGTGCTGCTATGGAAGTCGAGATCGCGTTTTGCGTTACCTGAAACTATGGGCCGCGCGCTGTCAGGTTGACAGACGAGTTGCTCACGAGCTATGACCAGATTATTACCCGCCTCGTCCTCGTGCCGTCCAATGGGGGGCGCTTTGATGTGACCGTGGACGGGAAACTGATCTTCTCCAAACACGAATTGCACCGTCACGCCGAACCGGGCGAGGTGCTCCGCCTGCTCGGTGATTACGCCAAGCAAGCCGAGAAGCGTAAGCGCAAAGGGTTTTAGGGTGGGATTAAGAAAACGGGCGCGGGATCGATCCTGCGCCCGTCTATTTGTGTGCCTGCCGGGGTTATTCGGGGTCGTCAATGACCTCGATGTTGTCCTTGCCGCCGTAGAAATCCCACCAGGGCTTGGCCCCGGTCGCCAGCACCGCGTTCAGCGCCTGGATGTTCTGCACGCCCCGGTCCAGCAGCCAGTCGCGCAGCGCGTCCGGCCCCTCTTTGCCATAGATGGCGATGCCGTCTTGCCAGGTGGCGCGCCCGCAGAGGACGCCAGAGAAGGGCGTTCCGGCCTCGGCGGCCAGGGCCAGCGTTTCGCGGAAGATCTCGTCGGTGACCCCGGCGCTGAGGTAGATGAACGGCACGCCGCTCGCTGCTGCCGCATCGCGGAACAGTTGCAGCGCCTCCTCGCGGGTGTAGGCCACCTGGCCGCTGGTGTTCGCCTGGGTGCCTTCCACATAGCTCATGTTGACCGGCACCTCGACCTTCAGCACATCCACCCCGTACTGCGGCTTCGAGAACTCGACCATGTACTTGCGGACCTTGTCCGGCTTCACGCGGGCGAATTCCAGGCTCTTTTCGTCGCCCACGGTGTCGCTGTAGGCCAGCGGCTCCAGGAAGAAGGGCACCTGATTGGCCCGGCACTCGGCCCCGATCCGTTCGATGAAGGCTTGCTTGATCCGGTTGATCGCTGCGTCGTCATCGGGATCGTAATAGAGCAGGATCTTGATTGCGTCGGCCCCGGCGTCGATCAGCCGCCGCACCGACCAGTTGGGCAGCAGATCGGGCAGGCGGCCCTTGACGCTCACGTCGTAGCCGGTCTTTTCGTAGGCCAGCAGGACACCCGTGCCCGGTGCCCGGTGCTCGATGGCTGCCAGCCCGTATTCGGGGTCCATCAGGATCGCGCTGGCATAAGGGGTGAGCACTTCGGTGACGATGGTCTTGAACTCGGTCAAGTTCTCGTCGCCGGCATCGTGGCCCATCGCCTTGCCGATAGCCTTTTGCAGCGATCCGCGCTGATCCATGGCTGCCGCCGAGATCACGCCTTGCTCGTTGGCGATGGCGTTGATGCCGCGCATTTTGCCCCGCGTCATGCGGACTTTGGCGTGTGTGTGCGTTGTCATTTCGGTTTGAACCTCCTTGTTCCGCTGCGCGAGCAGTGTTGGTAGGCTGTTGGTCCATTGATCCGGCGTGACGCGGGCCGTGCCCTGTTCGCCACGTTCCGATTATACCACAGTCGCAAAGGGGCCGGGCCAGGATCACACGCTCCTGAGCCGTGCGGCTAAGGCGTGGTCGGGGGTGGCACCGGCATGGCGATATTTTGCAGGCGCTCCCAGATGTGCGGGTGGTGGGTGATGCGCAGAGGGCGGCCTGTCGTATCGATGAAGGCGTGGGTGGTGGTCGCTTCGACCAGCAGGCGGCCTTCGGTTTCGTGGTAGGCGCGGTACTGGAACTGCACCCGCACCCGGCTGAACTCGCTCAGCCAGCTATAGAGCAGAATCGGGTCGTCGTAACGGGCGGGGTAGCGATAGCGGCACTGCGCTTCGATGACGGCGAGCTGCACCCCCAACGACTCCATCTCGCGGTAAGTGAAGCCGTGGACCCGTAAATATTCGGTGCGGCCCATCTCGAACCAGGGGAAGTAGCGGCTGTGGTGGACGATGCTCATCGCATCGGTTTCGGCGTAGCGCACGCGAAACTGAATGGCGAGCGCCTGGGGATTGGGCGGGGGCGGGGGGAGAGTGGTCATCAATC
>JBBSEL010000989.1:0-2363 GCA_038239755.1 Chloroflexia bacterium
ACAACCCCTGTCTGCGCCGAGATCGCGGACTCGCCAGCAGGCGCACACGTGGGTGCGCCGCTACGGCTACAACCCTTGTCTGCGCTGAGGTCGTGGACGCTCCAGCAGGCGCACACGTGGGTGCGCCGCTACGGCCACAACCCCTGTCTGCGAGGATGCGTCTGCCTCCGGGCGGTTCTCCGCCTTCCGATGGAGGGATAGGGGCCGTTTTGGCTCTTGACAGCGTGGGGCGGCCTCGTGTATAGTAAAGGCGTTGTACGATTTCAGCGACCGACCCAGAGCCATCCTCACGAAAGGGGGACGCACCCATGATGACCACCACCACCCTGCGCCTCCAAGTGAATACACTCTGCTCACGTCCCTGGAGCATGTCGGCATAACGATACCGGTTCTAACCGTAGACCGCTATATAGAGGCCGTCCCAGCCGGGGCGGCTTTTCACAATTCTGTGCAAGCCGTAGACGTGATCGTCTGCGGCTTCGTGTTTGGAGCCGTGGGCGGGATTGCCTGCGGCTTTTGATTTTTATGGGGCACGGTCACCCTGGCCCCGCGAAAGGAGCGTGTGTTATGACTACCTGCGATGCGCGATTGACCATGCAGCAACCCACCGACCGATCATTAAGGAGACAAACGTGCGCCAATCCTACGCGGATGAACTAGACGAACAAGACTACCTGGACGACTGGGACGAGGACGCGATGCCTTTTCCCGAACTGGAAACGTTTTTCGCTGACGGCCTAATCAGCGAAGTGCTGTACGAAGTGAAGAGCGGCAAAGAAGCGACCGTCTATTGCTGCCGGGGCACGGCGTTGAGCGGCGTGCCCTACCTGGCGGCCAAAATCTACCGGCCCCGCACCCAGCGCAACTTCAAGAACGCGGCGGTCTATCAGGAGGGCCGGGTCCACGGCGACCGGCACCTGCGCCGAGCCATCGCCAACAAGAGCCGGATGGGCCGGGAGGCGGAATTCAGCATGTGGGTCGCGCAAGAGTGGGAGACGCTGCGCCTGCTCCATGCCGCCGGGGTTGACGTGGCCCGCCCGGTGGCGCGGGCCGAGAAAGCCCTGCTGATCGAGTATATCGGTGACGGGGAGGAAGCGGCCCCCAAGCTGGGCGGCGTGCATCTGGACCCGCACGAGGTGCGCCCGCTGTTCGAGCGAACGCTGCACAATATCGAACTGAGCCTGACCCATAACCGTATCCACGGCGACCTGTCGCCATTTAATATTTTGTACTGGGAAGGGCGGTTGATCATCATCGATTGCCCGCAGGCGGTGGACCCCCGCGTCAACCCGAACTCGCTGGCGCTGCTAGAACGCGATCTCGCCAATATCTGCAACTATTGGGCACGCTATGGCGTGCAGTCCGACCCGGGACGCATCGCCCGGCATATGTGGGGCCGCTACCTGCGGGCCGAACTATGAGCCTGACCCAAGAGAGGAACCAACCTGTGGAGACGCAACCCGCCGACCGCGTGGATCTGCCCGACGCCCCGGCGATCCCTGGCCTGATCTTTCGCCGCTTTCGGGGCGAGGCCGACTACCCGGCCATGCTGGAAGTGAACAACAACAGCAAGATCGCCGACGGGTTGGAGCACGATCTCCACACCCTCGACACCTTGCGGGGTGTCTACAACAACTCCAGCAACCACGATCTCTACCAGGACCAGTTGCTCGCCGAGGTGGACGGCCAACTCGTTGCCTACAACCGTCTCTTCTGGGACACCGAGCTGGAAGGCACCCGCGTCTGCTTCCATGTGGGCTTTGTCCTGCCGGAGTGGCGGGGCCGGGGGATTGGCCGCAGCCTTATCCACTGGGTGGAAGCGCGGGCGCGCCAGGTCTATGATGAAGCCGGGGACGATGCTCCGACGTTCGCCGGCGCGGAAGCCCTGACCAGTGTGGCGGGGTTGACCCGGCTGCTTCAGGAAGAGGGCTACACGCCGGTGCGCTACGGGTTCTACATGGAGACGCCGGACCTCGACCACATCCCTGACGTGCCGCTGCCCGATGGGTTGGAGATCCGTCCCGTGCAGCCCGAACACTATCGCGCCATCTGGGAGGCCCATGTGGAAGCCTTCCGCGACCACTGGGGCGCGACCGAAACCACCGAAGCGGACTTCGCTAACTGGGTCAACCACCCCTTGAACCAGCCGGATCTTTGGGTGGTCGCCTGGGAGGGCGATCAGGTAGCCGGGTCCATTCTCAACTACATCAACCATGAATACAATGCGCGCACCGGGCGGCTGCTCGGCTTCACCGAGAATATCAGCGTGCGCCGACCCTGGCGGCGGCGGGGGCTGGCGCGGGCCATGCTGGCCCGGAGTATGCAGATCCACAAAGCGTTGGGCATGACCCAGACCGGCCTGG
>JBBSEL010000990.1:0-2359 GCA_038239755.1 Chloroflexia bacterium
CCAAGCGACCTGCCGGTCGCCACTACACCAGGATCGGGGCGGCGGTGCGCCTGTTGCTGTACTTTGAGACGGCCCTGGCGGAACGGAGTAACCGCTTGACTCTGTGCCCCGCGCACTGTATAGTCTATGCACTTTCCACCGACGGTTTGGGGCCTGAGCGGCTGCGGGGGGATCTTGCCTTCCCTCGTGCAGTGGGGTATAGTGCATCGTGCGCATCTATATTGACAGTGCGGATATCGAGGCGATTCGGGTGGCCCTGGCGAGCGGTTACGTCTACGGGGTGACGACCAACCCGACCCTGTTGCGCCGCGCCGGGGTGCGGGTGGGGCAGGTGCCCGCGCTGGCCCAGGCGGCGCTGGGGCTGGGGGCACGCGAAATCCACCTCCAGACCTACGCGGCGGACGCACCGGGCATGATCGCGGATGGCACAGCGCTGGCCCGGCTGGACCCGGCGCGGGTGGTGGTGAAGATCCCGGCCACGGCGGCGGGCTACGTGGCGGCGGCGTCGCTCCATGCCCAGGGGGTGCGGGTGACGCTGACGGCGGTCTATACCGTGCGCCAGGCGATCCTGGCTGGGGCGGTGGGGGCGCAGTATATCGCCGTCTACCTGGGGCGCAGCCGCGATGCCGGGTTGGACCCGTTCGCCCTGGTTGGGCAAATGCAGCATATTTTTGATGTGCAACACCTGCCGGTGGCGATCCTGGCGGCCAGCGTGCGCGACCCGACAGAGATTGAGACGCTGGCCGCGCTGGGTGTGGCAACAGTGACGTTGCCCCCGGCAGTACTGGAGTCGCTGCTCGTGTCTCCCGCCACGGCGGCAGCGGCAGCAGCGTTTGATGCGGATACGGAGGCGATCCAATGACCCGGCTCCTGACCTCGATGGGCGAGATCCTGATAGACTTCCTGCCGATAGAAGACGGGGGGCAGACCACCGGCTTCCAGATGCACGCCGGGGGGGCACCGTTTAATGTCGCGGTGGGCATGGCCCGGCTGGGCCAGCCGACGGCCTTTGCCAGCAAAATCGCCACCGACTTCTTCGGGCGCTTTCTGCAAATCCATGTTGAGCGCGAGGGGATCGACCCCCGTTTCTTGCTCCCCGCCGCCGACGCGCAGACCACGCTGGCCTTTGTGGCGATGGAGTGGGGCGAACCGGCCTATGCCTTCTACGGCGAACACGCGGCGGACACGCTGCTGACCCCCGACGAGGTGCCCGCCGCCCTGTTCGAGGAGACGGGGATCCTCCATTGCGGCTCGATCAGCCTCCTGCGCGGCACGACCCCGGCGGCGGTGCTGGCGACGGTGGAACGGCTGAAGGCGACCGGGAACGCGTTGATCTCGTTCGACCCGAACCTGCGGCCCGGCCTGGTCCGTGACGAAGTGGCCTACCGCGCCCTGCTGGACCGGATGTTCGCCCTGGCCGATGTGGTCAAGCTCAGTTCGGTCGATCTGGCCTGGCTGGCACCGGGCAAGTCGGCCAACGACGTGGCTGAAGATCTGCTGGCGCGGGGTGCCGGGCTGGTCGCAGTGACGCAGGGCGGGGCGGGCGTGCTGGCGGCGCGGGGCGAGGACCGGCTGATGGCCCCGGCCTTCCGCGTGCCGGTGGTGGACACTGTGGGCGCGGGGGACGCTTTCAGCTCCGGGCTGCTGGTCGGGCTGGCCGAATACGGGATCACCTCGCGGGCGGCGCTGGACGGGCTGTACATCGACAATCTGGTGGCGATCTTGCGCTTTGCCGCCGCCGTGGCCGCGATCACCTGCTCGCGCGCCGGTTCCGACCCACCCCGGCGCGAGGAAGTGCGGACGTTCCTGGACGAACATACCGAGCATTTGCGCGAGGACGGCTCATGAAGATCGCCCGTTACCTGGAGGCAGGCCAGAGCGCCCCGCACTGGGGCCTGGTGCAGGATGACCGGATCTACCCGCTGTCGCCAATGGACGCCGCCAGCGCGTCGGATCACCCCCCGGCGGCGGGGCATCCCAGCTTCCTGAGCGCCTGGCTGCCCACCCTGGCCGGGGACCCGAATCGCGGGGCGGCAGAGTTGGGCCTGCTGGCCGACCAGGCGCTGATGGGTGAGAGCCTGCCGCTGGACAGTGTGCAACTGCTGGCCCCGGTGGATGCCCAGGAGGTTTGGGCGGCGGGGGTCACCTACGAACGCAGCCGGGCGGCCCGCCTGGACGAGAGCGGCGGGCTGGATTTCTACGATAAGGTCTACACGGCGGAGCGGCCTGAACTCTTTTTCAAGGGGCTACCGGGCCGGGTGGTCGGCACCGGCACACCGATCTGGGTGCGGGCCGATAGCCGCTGGTCGGTACCGGAGCCGGAACTGGCCGTCTACTACGCCCCCGATGGGGACAATCG
>JBBSEL010000991.1:0-2354 GCA_038239755.1 Chloroflexia bacterium
CATTCTGCATTCCGCACTCCACACTCCGCACTAATGATGGATGATGATCTGGCGAAGTTTTTCTATGAGGTAGGGCAGCTCAAGCTGGTCAAGCGCACCGGCTGGTGGATGGCCGGGGTGCGCGACCCGGAGAGTGTAGCCGAGCATTCCTACCGGGTGGCGGTGATCGCCTATGTGCTGGCGACGCTAGAGGGGGCCGATCCGGGGCCGGTGGTGCTGGCCGCGCTGTTCCACGATCTGGCCGAGGCGCGCACCAGCGACCTGCACCGCGTGGCCGGGCGCTACCTGGGGGCGGCGAAGGGACCGGCGGAAGCGGCAGCCCTGGCCGAGGCGCTGGCCCGGTTGCCCGCCGAGGCCGCCGCGCCGGTCGCCGCCGGGCTGGACCCGGCCACTCGTGACCCCGCCGTGACGCGGCTGCTGAAAGACGCTGACAGCCTGGAGATGTTGTTCCAGGCGCTGGAATACCGGGCGAACGGGCACCAGGGGGTACAGGAATGGATTGACGGCGCGCTGGCCGCGTTGCAGACGGAGCACGCCCGGCGTATTGGCATTGCTGCCATGGCGATGGAGCCAACGGCCTGGTTCGCGGGATTGAAGCAGCAACGTCCCTGAAAGCACGCTATGTTGACGTTACATTCTGACAAGTATGAGGTTATAGTTCGAGACGAAATGGAAGCGTGGGGCCAACCGCCTAAGTCTCTCTTCCACTATGATCACCGCTATGAGCTTGGTGATCCAGGTGATGATCCCGACTTTCTGACACCGCAATACTGTATAAGCGGCGGGTTACGCGGTGTCGTACCACGCTCGGCGCTCATTCGGGCTACAGGCCAGGCGACTAATGTCCGCGAACACTCAGCACTCCTTTGCGGCGATCTCTGCGTGGTTGCTATTGGCGCATATGCGGCTGCCCTGCACCTTCCTAGCCTGGATCTAGCCTGGTACACTCCTGCCGATTCTTGTGACAGTTGTAACAAGATCTACCATGCGCCCCAGTATAACCGTCTTATCGTGTGGGGCGAGTGTGAGATTACCTGCCTCTCCTATGGCGGTGCTATCCTATGGAGTTTACTAGGCAGCGATGTCTTTGTCTATGGTCTTAAGTTGTACGAGGATTACGTTGAGGCCCTTGATTTTAATGGCCTGGTTTACTATATTGATCTGGCGACGGGGGCATTACGCTAATGCCTATCCACACTAACATTAATAGGAGGATCGATTATGCCCGCACAAACAAGCAGCCCCATTCGCAATCTGGGTATCCTGACCGGCGGCGGCGACGTGCCGGGGCTGAACGCGGCGATCAAGGCGGTGGCTTATCGGGCCGAGGAGGAGGGGATCGCAGTGACGGGGCTGCGCGCCGGGTGGGAGGGCATCACCTTTCTGGACCGGGCGCGGGGGCGCGACGCGCTCCTCTTTCGCCACAACGACCCGGACACCTGGGACAACGGCTATGTGATGCCACTCAGCCGGCTCAACACGCGCACGATTGACCGCACCGGCGGCACGATCTTACAATCCACCCGCACCAATCCGGCGCGCGTCCGGGTGGCCGACCTGCCCGCGCACCTGGCGAGCTACGGGGCCGGGCACAGTCCTGACGACCGGGTGGACCTCAGCGCCGAGGTCATTCAAAACCTGGAGTTCCTGGGCTTGGACGGCCTGATCGTCATCGGTGGCGACGATACCTTGAGCTATGGCGCGGTGCTGGCGGCGAAAGGGGTGCCGGTCTGGGGCATCCCCAAGACGATGGACAACGATGTGCCCGGCACGGAGTATTGTATCGGCTTCCAGACGGCGATCAGCCGGGCCGGGGAGTTTATCGGGCGCTTGCGCTCGACGGTGGGGTCGCACCGCGAGACGGTGCTGGTGCGGATGTTTGGCCGCGATGCCGGATTTACCGCGCTCGAAACAGCCATCGTCACCTGGGCTGACCGCTGCCTGATCCCCGAAGTGCCTGCCAACCTGGACACCCTGGCAAGCCTGATCGCCCAGGACCGCCGCAACCCGCAGAATTATTCGACGGTGGTGCTGTCGGAGGGGGCCAACCTGGGGGTGCCCGTGCCCGAAGTGGGGGCCGCCGATGCCTACGGCCACCGCAAGAAAGCCAACGTAGCCGAGTTCCTGGCCGACCAACTGGCCGAGCGGCTGCCCCAGGTGCGCTTCTTGCCGGTGGACCTGACCTACTTCCTGCGGAGCGGCGAGCCGGAGGTCTACGACAAGCATATGGCGATCTTCTACGCCAACCTGGCGATGACCCTCGTCGTGGCCGGGACGCACGGCGTGATGACCGGCTACCGCGACGGCCAGTTCATCTATACCGACATCCCCGGCAAGCAGTACCCGGCCCGCCG
>JBBSEL010000992.1:0-2349 GCA_038239755.1 Chloroflexia bacterium
GTCGAGGGGATCACATCCTGGAAGCCCGCCGATTCGGAGACGATCTTGGCGACTTGGCCGCGCGTGACGTTGTTGCTAGGCCGGTAGAAGGTGCCGGGACAGGGTTCGCCCGGCCCGCCGCAGGGATAGCCGCCGACGATGCCCCGGCAGGCCAGGCAGCGAATAAAGTCGTAGAAGGTGCTGCCCACCGGCACATCGTTGAAGCTGACCGAGCAGCTGCTGCCACAGCCAGCGCGGGCGGCCAGCACGCTCATCTGCGGGCGGTCGGTCACATTGGGCCAGGTGCCGGTCGGTTCCGCCGAGAGCCGGTAACTGGTGCCCCACCACGGGCCAGCCGACCAGTCGTTGCCGCCGAGGATGACATCGTTGTTTTGTTGTAGGTAGGCCAGCGCGTTGTCCAGCACGGTTAACCAGCGCGGGTCGTCGTCGGGCACGCCATATTCGGTGACTATGCCGCGCAGGTTGTGGGCGTGCAGCCAGCCGACGAACGATTGCAGCAAATCCACCCCCAGCGTGGGATACGCCCCTTGCGCGTCGTAGCTCTGGGCGTAGGTGCCGCTATAATCGTCATCGAAGTACTGGTGCGCGTCGAAGATCAGGTTGTTGGCCGGGTCATTTAGCGTCCGCAGCGCGTCGTTGCCGTTCGCCAGCCAGCTCCAGGCTCCCGACCAGCCGTCGCCCGGCACCAGGATCGGGGCGGCCATGTCGGACATGCGGACGCCGGTCACACCCGCCTGCGCGCCGCCGGTCACCCACAACCCGCCGGTATTGTACGGCTCGTTGTCCAACGAATAGCCATATAGCCCGGCGTGCCCGGCGAAGTGTGCGGCCATCTTTTGCCAGAAGTCGGTGAAGGCGCTGTAGGGCACCTGGGCCGAGCCGATCACGTAGTCCACGCCGTTGATCGTGCGCCGGGCGAAGTTGTGCGGGCCGATGATGACGGTCATGCCCCGCGCCGCCGCGTTGGCAAGCACCTGATCGATCAGCCCCAGGTCGAAGGTGCTGAGCGGGCCGTTGAGCGTATGCTGGAGCCGTTCCCACTGCAAAGGCAGGCGGATGAGGTTCAGCCCCTTGCTGTGGAAGTAATCCATTTCCCAGGCGTTGTTGTAGCCTTGCGCGTCAATGCCGGGATAGAGATAATCGACGCCGTAGGTGCCCGGCAGGGTGCTGCCGAACTCCCCGCCGCTGAGGTTGACGCCGAACTGGGCGCAGGTGGCGGGAGCCTTGGCGGTGACGGGCGAGGGCGGAGGCGGTCCCGCCTCGTGGGCCGCACTCGGAGTCGACGCGCTGAACAGGGTGCCGAGCAGGAGGATCACGGCGGCGACGCACCAGAGAGTTAAGAAACGAGGATGGCGTGACATAGAGGTATTCCTTTCGGGGAGGGACTGCGCGTATCGAGCGGCGTGTGGGCGCGCACGCCTGTGCGCGCATTATAACACACCCTGTAGCAGGCTAGCTGTGATCTAGCTCATAGCTGCCGGGCGAATCCGCCGATCTGATTGTTCCTCGTGTAAGCACCATATACGATCCCGTCCGTTATTTGGTATGATTAACAAGACACGCCGCTAGCGCGTGGGCAGAGAAAGGACAACTCACGGTTCTTATGACTTCTTCTACGGTATCCTCCCCGGCGGTGCGTGCCCGGCAGACATGGCCCTGGTGGCGCGGGCTGGTGGGGCTGGTAGTGGCGCTGCTTGTGTGGACCATTGGCGATCTGGCCTATGTCTCGCTTGGCGCAGAGACTGACCAGGCCCAGGCTGCCGATGTGCTCATTGTGTTGGGATGCGGCGCATCGGCGGAAGATGGGCAAGCGTCGGACTGTATCCAGGCGCGGGCGGGCCACGCGGCGGCGCTTTACGGGCGCGGCCTGGCCCCGGCGGTCATCGCGTCGGGAGGGCGCAACGAAGTGGCGGCCCTGACCCGCGTGCTGGTCGCCGGGGGCGTGCCCGCCGAGGCGGTGCTGGCCGAGAATCACTCCCGCGACACCATCCAGAACATCCGCAACAGCCAGGCGATCATGGCGACCCACGGCTGGCATAACGCCGTGCTGGTGACCGAGCCGTATCACATCAAGCGGGCGACGCTGATCGCCCACGATCAGGGGCTGACCGTGTACCCCTCGCCCGCCGTCGCCAGCCCGCTGTGGACCCAACCCTCCCGCCGCGCGCTCAAGCTGACCGAAGACACCGCCTCGCTGATGCTCTATCAGGTCAAGCGCCTGTTCGGCATCCAGTCCTGACGGGGCGGCGGTGCGCGGTGGCCTAACCACACCACGCCCGGCGCGGGGAGTACCGGCCCGGTGGGCTGCGGTGGCCCGGCGGTCCCGAAGTTCTGCCGCAGCCAGCTAAA
>JBBSEL010000993.1:0-2326 GCA_038239755.1 Chloroflexia bacterium
CCGATATAGCGCGGCCCGGTGGCGGGAATGGTCATACGCGGCTCCTTAGCAGAAGATGGGTCTGGTCCCCACCAGTATACCGCAAAAAAGACCCCCACCGCTGGTAGAAAACGGTGGGGGTCGGGGGCCTGTTGCACCAGGGCGCGGGTTAGCGGCGAACCGGGCGACGGCGGGCTAGAAGTGCCCCGCCCCCGATCAGGCTCAGCGCCAGGGCCAGCAGCCCGGCCAGGTCCAGCGGGTGCGGGGTGCCGGTAGTCGGCATCCCCGGCGCGACGACGGGCGGCACCGGGATGGCGGTCGCCACCGGAGCAACAGTAGGCGGCGCGGGAACGGCGGTAGGCGGCGCAGGGACAGCTGTGGCTGTCGGCGGGGCCGCAACGGCACTGCCCATGCGGCCATCGAGCGCGGCGGTGATCGTGCCCTGCGCCTGGATCGTGTCGGTCAGGATCGTGCTCACGTCGCGCTTGGTATCGACCACGTTGGCGGCTTTGGCGAACAGATCCTTGTAGCCCCCGGCGATCAACGCCTGGAAGTTGGTCGTGCCCACTTTATATGTCTTGGTCAGGTCAATGGGGCTGTAGCCGGAGGCGGCGTTGGCCGGGTCGTTCAGCACCTGGAGCTTGTCGGCCATGCCGTTGACGATGGCGAAGCGCACCCCGCTCATCTGCGAGAAGCCGTCAGAGCCGCTCTTCGACAGGGCCAGGTTGACCAGGTCGGTCAACTGCTGCCCGGTCATGTCGGCGGTCACAATCGAGTTCTTGTAGGGGATGGCGGTGTAGAACGCTTCGACGGTGATCGGGCCGGGGGGGATGGCGGCGCGGAACGACGATGCGGTGGAGAAGAAGGCGTGGGTTCCGGCCTCCTGGCGCAGCACATCCATCGCCCAGTTGCCCAGCACCGACTCGTTGGTCGAGAGGTTGTGGTCGCTGAACTCGACGGCGGCGGTGCCCAGCACCTTGAAGCGGTCGGGGTGCTTCGCCACCAGATCGCTTTGCATCTGCGCCACTTGCGCGGCCAGGGCGGGGTCTTCCGGCATCGTTTGATCCATCTTGACCAGATGGCCGGTGACGCCGCTTAGTTTGCCGCCGCTGAAGGTCAGTTCGACCTGCGACAGGTAGGTGAGGTACTGGAACGGCGAGATGAAGTAGGTATTGGTGCCCGGCAGGGTGGTCAGTTCGCCTTTGTAGTGCGAGTGGGTGCCCAGGATCAGGTCGATCCCCGGCACGGCCTTGGCGAGCGCGGTGTCATCTTCGCGCAGTTCGTGGCCGAACATCACCACCGCATCCACCTTCTCCACGTTACGCAGGGCGTCCACAATGCGGGCGGCGGTATCGATCCGGTCGGCAAAGGTCGCGCCGGGGGCACGGTTCGCCACCGTCACCAGCGAATTGAAGTCGGACCCGGCCACGGAGAACAGCCCCAGCTTGACCCCGTTCACCGTCTTGACGATGTAGGGCTTGCCGTCCACCTGGAAGAGCGGCTGGCCGTCGGTGCCGACATAGTTGGCGCTGATGATCGGGTACTGGGCGCTGGCCTTGCAGGCGTTGAACGCATCTTGCCCATAGTCAAAGTCGTGGTTGCCCAGGGCCATCGCATCAATCAGCCCATTGAACCACGGCCATTCGGTGCAGGTGTATTCGTCACTCCACGTCGGGGTGCCCTTGTTCATCGTATCGCCCCCCGACAGGATCAGCAGGTTGGGGTTCGATGCCCGCTGGGCCTTCAGGTAGGCGATGGTGCGGGCGATCCCGCCCTGGTTCGGCTGGCCCTCCGAGTAAAACGGAACGGCGTGCGAGTGATAGTCGCTGAAATGGATCAGCGTGACGGTGGTCGTCGCCCCTTGCGCGGGCACCCCCACCACGGGCAGCACGGCCAACAGAGCCGCGCAGATGCCGAGAAGCCATTTGAACTTCATAACAATGTCCCTCCTGCGTGATGATGCTTCCTGATCCGTTGTGTTGTGTTGGGGGTGATCCCCCTGGGCACCCCACTGGCGAAGAGGGCCGTACCCCTCGCCATCTTGCCCTCGTCAGGCGGGGTCCTCCATCCGCGCCTCAAACAGCCCTGCTTCTTTGGCGATCTGGATCGGGCCGTGCGCCGCCAGTTCCGCCGCCACAAACGCCTTGAATGCCGCCTGGCGTTCGTCGCTCAGACCCCGGTAGCTGAACATCGAGCAGACATAGGCTACCAGCGGCGCGGCCTCGGTGACCCGCAGCCCATCGGCAAAATCGTCGCGCGTGACGGTGGGGAAGAACGGCGCGAGTTGGGCCGCCCCGTTTTCCAGGCCAAAGTTAGCTGGTAGCAGGGTGCCGATGGGCCAATCGGC
>JBBSEL010000994.1:0-2323 GCA_038239755.1 Chloroflexia bacterium
AACCACTAACCACCCGTCACGAGCCACGAGCCACGCCGTCAATGATCGGTGATGCGGGCGCCGTAGTCGGAGATGTCTGCGACGATCTTGTGGACGGCGCTGGAGAACTGGTGGGTGAAGGTGGTGCGGCGGTCGGCTTCCACCTGGACCAGCGTGCGCGAATAAAAATCCTCGATGCGGGTGGCGACCAGCGGCCAGTCGTAGCGGGCTGCGGTGACGCGGCCTGCGGCCACCAGCCGGGCGCGGGTATCGGGCTGGATCAGCAGCCGGATCAGGGTGGCGGCCAGGCGGCCCGCGTCGCCACGCGGCACCAGCAGCCCGTCCTGCTCCGGCGTGACCACGCTGGCATAGCCGGGGTTGTCGCTGGCGACGATGGCCGCACCCGCTGCCATCGCTTCCAGCAAGACGATGCCGAAGCTCTCCTGGCCGGTGGCGGGCGAACAATAGATCGTGGCGTTCTGATAGTAGCGCGGCAGGTCGGCAGCAGAGACCATCCCGGCGAAGGTGACAGCGGCGGGATCGCGGGGCAACTGGTCGGTGAATTGCTCCGGCTCGCCTTTGCCGACTACCACCAGATGGACGTTGGGCACGGCGGCCTGCACATAGGGCAGCGCCTTGAGCAAGACCTCGAACCCCTTGCGCGGCTCGGTGTAGCGCCCGACGAACAGGATCGTGGGTCGCCCGTCGCGCATGGCCGGGATCGGGGCCAGCGGGGCGGCGAAGCGGTCCACATCCACCCCGTTCGGGATGATCGTGTATTCGCCGTCCAGGTAGCTTTCGGCATACTGGCGGGCCAGGGCCGACACGGCGATCCGCCCATGCAGCCGGTTCATGATCCCGCCCAGCATCCGCCCGGCCAGCTTATAGCGGAACTTGGCCGCGCCGAAGGCGTGGAAGGTGCCGATGTTGACCGCCCGCGAGTAGCGCAGGGCCATCAAGGGCACCAGCGGTTGCAACGGCTCGTGGATGTGGACGATATCGGGGGTTTCGGCGCGCAGGTAGGCTTGCACCTGCGCCCCGGTGTCGGTGCCCAGGCCCAGGCGGCAGGTGGAGCCGTTCGCCGGGATCTCGTAGACGCCGCTGACCGGGCGCACGTTGGGGGCCAGGGTGGCCGGATCGTAGCTGGACGGGGCGATGATGACGACCTGATGCCCCAGGCGGTGCAACTGCTTATCGAGCGCGCTGACATGCTCGGTCACTCCGCCGGGAAACGGGTAATCATAGGCGGAGACCAGGGCGATCTTCATACCTGTTGTCCTAGTTTGCGGCGCACCGAACGTTGGAGCTTGTAGGACGGGGAGACGATCATGCTGCGCCACATGTTGGGGGCGGCGATTTCGGCGTGATCGCGGAAGCCCATGAAGCGGCCCCCGGCGATGGTCGTCCGCGCGGCCAGCGCTGCCCGGAAATCTTCGATGGTGGTGCCGGGGAAATAGGTATAGCCCAGGGCGATCATCGAGAGGGCGTGGGCGTCGCTGCTGCCCAATTCGGGGAGCTGGAGCTGCTCACGGTTGAGCGTGCCGATCAACTGGTGGCCTACCCGCCCGGCAATCGTCGGGCTGAACGTTTCGACCCCGTGGAACGGCACGATCCCATGCACTTCTAGCAGGGTCTTTTCGCGGATGCTGGCTGTGACCCAGCTCAGCGGGTGGGGGGCGATGACCAGCCCGCCCGCCTCGACCACCATCTCCATCGAGGCCCGCAGCGATTTGAGCATGGGGAAGTCGCGTTCGATGAACAGGGCCAGCAGGTGCCCCTGGCGGGTGGTGATCTCGGTCGCCATGATCACCTGGACCCGGCTGTTGCGCCGGGCGGCCAATTCGCGCATCTCGGCGGCCCCGCGCACGTCGTCATGGTCGGCAATGGCGATCAGGTCGAGATCGGTCTCGTTCTCCACGTAATCGAGGATTCGGGGGATCGAGTCCAGCCCGTCACTGTAGATGGAGTGGATGTGGAGGTCGGCCTTGCTGTGGCCGGGTGGGCGGGTGGGTGGGCCTGCCGATACCCACGGCAGCCCCTGACTGATCGATGCTTTGTTGTTCCCCACAGTTCCCCCTTGCCTGATGCCCCGGCGATTCCGCAGCGGTGCCGCGCCGACGTTTTGGATTATACATAAAGAGAGATTGATGTGTCAAGCGGAGACGAGCAATGAGCAATGAGCAATGAGCGATGCGCGATGAGGGACGAGTGCTGAGTGCTGAGTGCTGAGTGCTGAGTATTGGTGTTGAACAAGGAGAAAGGGTGAGGATCCGTGATCCTCACCCTTTCCTTATTGCTCATCGCTCACTGCTCACTGCTCATTGCTCAGTCCTCAGTCCTCAGT
>JBBSEL010000995.1:0-2321 GCA_038239755.1 Chloroflexia bacterium
AGGGCCACCGATCCAGGATCGGTGGCCCTTCTTGTTATGCGTTATGGTCACATGTGCGGCCTGGGCCGTCTGCGGTTAGGCGTCGGCAGACCGAGCGGGCTGTCCCGCCGCCGCGTTCTTCAGCGCATACAGGGCGATCCCGGTAAAGGCGGCTTCGACGGCCAGCGAGAGCAGGCCCAACGGCTCCATCCAGTCATCCGGCTCCAGACCCGGCAGGCCAACGGTGCGGCTGATCAGGTAGCCGACCAGCGCCCCGGCAGCGACCAGCAAGCCCAACCCCCAGCCCCACACGCGCTCCCCGCGATAGATGCCGATGGCGGCCACTATCGCGCCCAGCGCATTGAACCCGAATAAAATGCCTTTATACATCGCATCATCGAAACTGCCCGGCGCATCAATCAGATGGATCAAGCCGGTGAGCAAGATCAACACAACGCCAGCCGACACCGCCCATTCGGCCACGGTGCGCGACCCCTGGTCTGTGCGCGCAGCCGACTGGCGAATGTAGCTATCTGTGGAATTCATCTAAATCCCTTCTCCCTTAATGTTTTGGCTTCGTGTGCGCCGTTGCACTATATGTGGACGTACTATGGCACTGGTATTTATTATAAGGGGGAATATTGGAATAAAAGGGGGGGAAGATTAAAATTCGGTGAGAAGTGGGGGGACTCAGCGCAAGACGGCTGTTGCTCCAGTAGGCTGCCCGCTGGTAATCCTCTTCCTGGTACACCAACGCCCCTGCCGCATGCAGGATAGCAGCCGGCACGGCAGGGTTTAAGAAGGCGGCTTCCGATTCATCCCGCTACCGGTCGCCCCAGGATCGCGGAGTCTGTGGTATAGTAGGCGCATGAAAAACCTCTTCTTGTTGCGGCCTGATATGGTGTTCCTCAATCATGGGTCCTTCGGCGCGTGCCCGGCCCCGGTGTTCGCCGTCTATCAGGAGTGGCAGCGCACGCTGGAGTCCCAGCCGGTGGAGTTTCTGGGGCGGCAGTGTGCCGCGCTGCTGGCCGAGGCCCGCGCCGCACTGGCGGGGTACCTGGGGGCGGAAGCGGCAGACCTGGTGTTCGTGCCCAACGCGACGACCGGGATCAATATCGTGGCCCGCTCCTTGCGCCTGGCCCCCGATGATGAGGTGCTGGCGACCGACCTGGAATACGGCGCGGTGGACCGCACCTGGCAATTCGTCTGCGCCCGCGCCGGGGCCAGCTATGTCCGCCAGCCCATCCCCCTGCCCGTCGAGACCGCCGACGGGGTGGTCGAGGCGCTCTGGCGCGGAATCACGCCGCGCACGCGGGTGATCTGCCTCAGCCACATCACGTCGATCACCGCGCTCATCTTGCCTATCGCCGAGATTTGCCGGCGCGCCCGGCAGGCGGGCATCCTCACCGTGGTGGACGGGGCGCACGCACCGGGGCAGATCCCGTTGGACCTGACGGAGATCGATGCCGATTTCTACACCGGGAACTGCCACAAATGGCTGTGCGCGCCCAAAGGGGCGGGGTTCCTCTATGCCCGGCGGCTGGCGCACACGTTGATCGATCCCCTGGTGGTGAGCTGGGGCTGGCAGACCGATGGTTCGGCCTCCTACGTGGACCGGCTGGAGTGGCAGGGCACCCGCGACATCGCCGCCTATCTGTCGGTGCCCGCCGCGATCGACTTCCAGGCAGCCCATGACTGGCCGCAGGTACGCGCCGCCTGCCACGCGCTGCTGCGAACGATCCGGCACCGCCTGGAGCAGCAGACCGGGGTGCAGCCCCTCTGCCCCGACAGCCCGGAATGGTATGCCCAGATGGCGAGCCTGCCCCTGCCGCCGTGCGATCCGGTCGCCCTCCAGCGCCAGTTATGGGACGAAGCCCGCATCGAGGTGCCCATCGTGGAAGGCCCGACCGGCCCCCTCTGCCGGGTGTCGATCCAGGCGTACAACACCCCCGCCGACGGAGACGCGCTGCTCGCGGCCCTCGCAGCGCGGTTGCCCTCAGCCGCGATCTGAGTGCGCCGCTATCTGTACGAAGCGGGAATCATCCCTGCTGCCAAGGGGCACGGCTGTTGACCGGCGGCGGGTTATGTGGTAACATGCCCCTACCTCAGTTCGGCTTGACGCACCATGACTGGCCTCGCCGTAGGAATGTAGACGGCTCGAATAGGGCGTACACCTTAAAGGAGGTGGTGATCGCGTACCAACGCCATCCCTAACCGGATAGCGCAGATGCCATTGGTGTAGTACATAGATACAGTGCTGTAGCTATGCAAATGCTCCAGTTCTAACGACCAGGAGGCACAACCTATGCGCCGTATTCGCATCTTGTCCGTCACACTCCTCA
>JBBSEL010000996.1:0-2319 GCA_038239755.1 Chloroflexia bacterium
CTGGACCTGCATACTGACCCGTTCGTCACCAACCGCCTCTGGTATCCCACGCCGATCAGCCTGCGCTTTCACACGCTCAATATCTTCAACGGCCTGCTCAGCATCCCATTCCAGCCATTCATGTCCCTGCCGGCGATCTTGAGCGGGATCGTGCTGTTCTCGTTCATCATGGCCGGGTGGGGGGCCTACCTGCTGGTCATGTACGTGCTGGGGCGGACGCTGGCGGGGCTGTCGCCGGGGGCGTTGCGGGCCGGGGCGCTGGTGGGCAGCGCGGCGTTTGCCTACTCGGCCTATCACCTCGCCACCCAGCGCGGGCAATTGCAACTGGTCAGCCTGGAGTGGGTGCCGTTTTATGTGCTGTTCCTCTTGCGGGCGTTACATGATGGGCCAAACCGGCTGACATGGCGGGGGCTGCGCTGGGGCTACATCGCGGCGGCGGCGTTCTTTCTCATCCTGATCGCACTGGTGGACTGGTATTATGTGATGTACGTGGTCCTGTTCACCGGGTTGTACGGGCTGTACCTGGCGGGCCGTGCCTGGCTGAGCGGCGGGCGCACGGTGGCGGACCTGGGCCGGGCACTCGCCCCGTTCGTGTCGCTGGCGATCATCGGTGGGCTATTCGCGCTGGTAGTCAGCCCGCTGCTGATCCCGACGATCCAGGAGGCGCGCACCGAGTCGTACATGCGCCCGGTGCCGGGTATCGCCTTTATCAACTCGGCGGACCTGTTGACGTTCTTCCTGCCGCCGCTGTTCAACCAGTTGTGGGGCACGGTCAGCCGCTTCCGCTGGGAGTGGCCGGTGGGGGTGCAGCTTTACGAGGTCTATTTCGGCTACGTGGCGCTGGCCCTGGCCGGGATCGGGCTGCTGGCCCGGCGTCGGGTTGCGGCGCTGAATTCGGGGGTAGGGGAGGGAGACCGCATCCCGTTACCGTCGCGGCTGTTTTGGGCCGGGATGATCGTGATCTTCTGGTCGCTGGCGCTGGGGCCGACGTTGCAGGTCGGCGGCGTGCCGTATACCGGGATGCCGATGCCCTACAACCTCATCGAATTGATCCCCGGCTTCAACATCAGCCGTAGCCCGGATCGGTTCGATATGCCGCTGACCCTCTGCCTGGCGGTGCTGGTCGGCTACGGAGCAGTGAATTTTGGCTTGTGGCTTGTGGATTTTGGACGGCGCGTGCGGCGGACTACCATTACTCCGCAATCCGCAATCCGCAATCCGCAATGGCTCGGCTTGAGCCTGGGGCTGGTTGGGCTGATGTTTGTCGAGTTGTGGCCCGCACCGTCGGCGCAGTTGCCCGCGCCGATCTACAACTATTATCAGCAGGTGTTGGCCCACGATCCGGCTGACTATGCCATCGTGGAGTTGCCACCGCAGGATGATTACTGGCACGGGGCGTTTGCCATGTATTACCAGACGGCGCACCACAAGCGGATTTTCGGCGGCTATATCTCGCGGGAATACGCGCACCCGTTCATGGAGGACACGGCGGGCTTCCGCGATCTCCATGCCGGGTCCATCCCTGCCGATATGTTCGTGGATACGCTAGATGCGCGGCTGACGGCGCTGGCCCAGTATAACGTGCGCTCCATCGTCCTTTATAAGACGAATATTTCGCGCCCGACCAAGGTGGTGCCGGTCGATCTGCGCCGCTACCGAGCGTTGGTCGCGCAAACCCTGGGGGTCACCAATCCGGCCCCGGTCTACAGCGATGATCAGCTAGAGGTCTATGCGGTGCCCAAGCCCACGCAGACGGTGCCCTACTTGATCCTGGATGATAGCTGGTACAAGGTGGAGCCGCCCGACCAGCACCGCTGGATGCGTGGCCTGAGCGCGACTTTGCAGATCGCCAGCCCAACCGCCATGACCGAGACGCTGGTGGTCGAAGCGGCCAGCTTCCACCGGCCCCGCACGCTGACCGTGTCGGTGGGCGATACGGTGGTGCAGACGGTCACTGTGGGGCCGGATATCACCACCTACCGGCTGGGGCCGCTGCCCCTGGCGGCGGGCACGACGACGATCCGCCTGAGTACCACCGACGCGCCCGAGTCGCCCGCTGAGTTAGGCGTGAACGAAGACCCGCGCCTGCTCACCTTCATGTTCCGCCAGGTGCGGCTGGAGCCATGAGCGAGCAATGAGTGCTGAGTGAAACGTGAAACGTGATGAGTGTGGATGGGCGAGGATGGGTGAGGAGTGGCATACTAACCACCAACCACTAACCATTAACCACTCGTCACCGACCACTAGCCACTAACCACTCGTCACCGAGGGTGGAAATGCAGTTACGGGAACGGTTGCGACCGCGACAAATTGAAGAGC
>JBBSEL010000997.1:0-2315 GCA_038239755.1 Chloroflexia bacterium
ATCATCGCCTGCACCCTCAACCGCTGGGGGCCGATCTGGCGGCAGATCAACCCGGCGACGATCCGCAGCAACGAGGCGTTCCTGCGGACCATGAGCGAGCGGGCCTCGTTCGGTGGGGTACCGCTGGAGCCGGGCGCGGCGGCAGGGGCACTGCGGGCGGCCCTGCGGCGCAGCCGCTACCGCGTGCTGGAAGAGACCGACCCGGCGGACGGCACCGTCTATATCTACGCCGACCGCGACCGCTGGTCGAAGCTGGTCACCTTCGTCAGCCACGCCGCGCTGGTCATGCTGATCGTGACGGCGGCGTTCATGGCCTCCTCCGGCTGGCGCGAACAGGGGCTGCTCTTCCTGCCCAACACCCCGGTCAACGTGGGCCACGGCACCAACTGGAGCGTCCGCAGCGACAAGTTCGAGACGCAGTACTACCCCGGCACCAGCAGCGTGCAAGAGTTTTGGACCACGCTCAGCGTATTGAAGGACAACAACGTGGTCGAGACCAAGCGCATCCGGGTGAACGACCCGTTGCGCTACGAGGGGATCAACTACTTCCTGGTCAGCACGCAGACGGTCGCTTCGATTGTCGCCACCACCCCGGCAGGAGTGCCCTTGCCGCTGAACCGGATGGGCCAGAGCGGCCCGATCACCGCCACCACCGGCAGCGCGGTTGACCCGGTGCTGCTGACCTTTGGCTTCACCTCGGACGAAAAGCTGCCGATGGACTTTGTGCAGGTGCGCCGGGCCAACACCGATACGGTCACCTTGCAGGTCTTGCAGTACACCGATGTGGCCCGCGCGCCGGGTGAGGCTCCGCCGCTTTTTGTGCGGGCCTACAAGGCCCAGAATTTCGACAAATCGTATTACAACGACTTTGTCCCACGCAGCGGCGATCTGGTTATCCCCGAATTTCCCGACCTGCGCTTCTCGCTGAAGGGCGATATCGCCCCGATCCTGGAGGTGGCAAAAGACTCGGATCTGTTCCCGATTATTTTCTGGTTCAGCCTGATGGCGGGCGGGTTTGCGCTGTCGCTTTATATCACCTACCAACGCTGCTGGGTGCGGATCACCCGGCGTGACGAGGCCGGGGCGGCCTGCGATGTTATGATGGGTGGCCTGACCGACCGGAACAAGGTCGCCTTTGAACGGGAGTTTGAGCGGCTGGCGGGGCGTGCCCGCGATGCCCTCGCAGGGGCCGTCACCAACGGCTAACAGGAGGCGGACAATGAGTCCTACCGAAGAAACAGTCACCGTCGTCGCCTATGTGTTCTTCCTGCTCAGCCTGCTGGGCTACTGCGGCCACCTGCTGGCCCAGATGGCCGGGCCGCGCCAGCCGGTCCACGCCGTCGCGGGTGGCTTGCAGCCTGCCGGGGCGGGCGTGGGCACCGGCACGGTCAGCCTGAGCGGGGGCACCGGGGGCGGGGCGGGCCTGGGGGCCAGCACGCCTGCCTGGCCGTGGGCCGGGCGTGCCGGGGTCGGCTTCCTGGTGCTGGCCTGGGTGTTCCTGACCGCTGCCGTCGGCCTGCGCTGGGCCAGCGCCGACCACCCGCCCTATGTCAGCCTCTACGACATCACGACGATGCTGGTCTGGGGCACGACCACGATTTATCTGCTCCTGTTCGAGGTGTGGATGAAGACCCGTGCCGTCGGGGCGTTCGTCGTTTTCATCATCTTCCTGCTGCACAGCTATGCCGTGCTGCTGATCCCCGACTCGATGAAGGAGACGGCCCCGCTGGTGCCCGCCCTGCGTGACCCGTTCCTGGTGGTCCACGTCTCCATCGCCATCCTGTCCTACAGTTCGTTCACCGTGGCGGCGGGGGCGGCGCTGCTCTATCTGGTGAAGTATTATCAGTTGGGCGGGTGGACGCGGGTCTTGCCTTCGACCGCGCAGGCCGATGAGTTCATCTTCCGCGCGGTGGCAATCGGCTTCCCGCTGCAAAGCCTGGTGCTGGTCACCGGGGCCTACTGGGCACAACATGCCTGGGCGAAGGCCTGGAGCTGGGACCCGAAAGAGATCTGGGCGCTGATCACCTGGCTGACCTATGCCGCCTTCCTCCATGTGCGCGTGCAGCGCGGCTGGCGCGGTTCCACGATGGCCTGGCTGGCGCTGGTCGGCTTCGCCGTGGTGATGATCACCTTTGTCGGCGTGAACTGGCTCGTCTCGGTCTTCGGCCTCTCGAGTCTGCACTCCTATTCGGGCACGGACCTGCCCGGCCAGGCGCTCTTCCTGCTCTTCCTGGGGGTGCTGGTGGCGCTGGTCGGCGGCATCATCTGGAAGGATGTGGGCCGTCGCCGCAAGATGAACAGCACGCAAGTGGACC
>JBBSEL010000998.1:0-2315 GCA_038239755.1 Chloroflexia bacterium
GCGGTATCGCCCCCACCGCCGGGTTCCTGATCGCGGCGCGGGTGGTGCAGGGCGTGGGCGGGGCGCTGATGGTGCCGGGCAGCCTGGCACTGATTTCGGCCTCGTTCGGCCCCAGCCGCCGGGGCAAGGCCATCGGCACCTGGGGTGCGGCCAGCACGTTGACCACCGTGGGCGGGCCGATCCTGGGTGGGTTCCTCGCCAGCGCGGGGCTGTGGCGGGGCGTGTTTTTCATCAACCTGCCCCTGGCGGCGCTGGCCTTGTTCGCCCTGGTCCGCTACGTGCCGGAGAGCCGCGATAGTAGTGTCGCGCCGCAGCTTGATTACCTGGGGGCACTGCTGGGGACGCTGGGGCTGGTCGGTCTCACCTATGGCTTCCTCGAAGCGCCGCAGATGGGCTGGACCGACCCGCTTATCCTGCTGGCGCTGATCGGCGGGGTGGCGGCGCTGGCCGGCTTTGTCGCCGTGGAGGCTCGCTCGTCGCACCCGCTGGTCTCGCTCAGCCTGTTCCGGTCGCGCACGTTCAGCGGCACCAACCTGATGACCCTGTTCCTCTATGCCGCGCTGGGTGGGGCGCTGGTGTTTTTCCCGCTCAACCTCGTCCAGGTGCAGGGCTACGATCCGGCCATTGCCGGGTTTGCCTTCCTGCCCTTCGCCCTCTTGCTGACTATTCTGTCGCGCTGGGCCGGGGGGCTGATCGACCGGCAGGGGCCACGGCTGCCGCTGACGGTGGGGCCGGGAATCGTCGGCCTGGGCTTCCTGGCACTGGCCCAGCCCGGCCTGACCGGTGGCCCCGGCGATTACTGGACCAGCTATTTTCCGGGGATCGCCCTGCTGGGGGTGGGGATGGGTATCACCGTCGCCCCCTTGACCACGGCGGTCATGGGAGCCGTGCCTGCCCAGCACGCCGGGGTGGCGTCGGGGGTGAACAACGCCGTGTCGCGGGCTGCCGGGGTGATCGCGGTGGCCGTGCTGGGAGCCGTGGCGCTCCTGTCGTTCCGAGGCGCGCTCGACACCCACACCGCCGCGTTGGGACTGTCGCCCCCGGCCCGCGTGGCCTTGCAGCAAGAAGCAGCGAACCTGGGGAACGCGAAGGTGCCGCCCGGCCTGTCGCCCGACCAAGCGGCGGGAGTGCAGATGGCGATCAAGTTGGCCTTTGTTGATACCTTCCGGCTGGTGCTGATCATCGCGGCGGGGTTGGCCTGGTTGAGCGCGGTGGTGGCCGGAATCATTCTCCAGTCGGGCGCGGCGGCAACGGTGCCTGCCGCCGAACCGGGATAGGGGCCGGGGCGGCAAGGTTCTTGCAATACGTTGATCCTATGAGCAGCGATAACGCCCGGTTGCGGCAGACATTTGGCACCATCCCCGATCTGTATGATGCGGTGCGCCCCGGCTACCCGGCGACGCTGATGACGCCGATCCTGGAGCGCGTGCCCGACACCGGCACGGTGCGGCTCCTCGAAGTGGGCTGCGGCACCGGGCAGGCGACCCGCCTGTTTGCCCCCCTTCAGCAGCCGATCCTGGCGACCGACCTGAGTCCCGATCTGATCACCGTGGCGCGCGAGCGCCTGGCCCCGTTCCCGAACGTGCAGTTCGCCGTGGGGGCCTTCGAGGAGTTACCCCTGCCCGATGCTGCCTACGATCTGCTCTTTTCGGCCCAGGCGTTTCACTGGATCGATCTGGTCGTGGGCTTGCCGAAGGCGCACCGGGTGCTGACGCCGGGGGGCACACTGGCCCTGTTCTGGAACTTCACCGACTACGAGGCCACGCCGCTGCTCACCCAAATCCGCAATCTGTGCCTGCACCATGTGCCCGGGCTGGCCCGGTGGCCCGATGCCAGCGCGGCCCACTTCGCGGCCTTCAGCAACTCCTGGCTGGACGCATTGCGCGACGCGGGCAGCTTCCTGGCGATCACCGCGACGGTGATGACGGACACGCTTGAATATAGCCACATCCGGTTCCAGCAATTGCTCTCCACCTACTCCTGGGTCCAGACCCAGCCCCCCACCGTCCAAGCCGCACTATTCAGGGATCTCGCCGCCCTCTTGCGCGGGACGCCCGATCCCCTTCCGTTGCCCATCCGCACACTGCTGATCCTGGCGACCAACGCGGCGGATTAAATGCGCAACCTTCGTCTTGCGTTTCACCCGGTCGCCCCTTCGCGGCTGCGGGGTTCAACTGTTTCCGCCCTGCGATCTGGTCATAAAGCGGCGTACACCTGTAGGAGATGGGGCTTCCAATTTATGGGGGGGCCTCCCCACCCGCCGGGGGGACCACAAAACAAAAAGAACCGCCAACACCAAAAAAAGGCCCAGCACC
>JBBSEL010000999.1:0-2313 GCA_038239755.1 Chloroflexia bacterium
CCCCGCCTAGGGGGAGCGGGGGTCTCAAAACCAGGAGGAGCATGACAGCGATTGTTTCTCTTCTTTGTCTGGGTTTAGTATAGCACCCGGTGCCGGGGCACGGAATCACCCAACGGTCCTGTTTGGGGTGGTACTTTGGGCCACAAGGCGGGGGGCCGATCTGGTACTTTTGGCGGGACCAGGGGGATAGGACCGGGGAGCAATCCGGCGGGAGGCGCGGTGGCCGGGGTGCGTTTTGTAAGGGGCGCGGCTTTACAGGGCGGCGGAGCTCATGGTACAATCCGTTTACACGGGATTCTATTCAACTAGAAATGGTGGGAGAACGATGACAATTACGGCGCGATTTTTTGCCCGGTACCGGGAAGTGGCGGGGCGCGACCGGCTGACGGTGGCGGTACCCGGCGAGACGACGGTGGGTGGCCTGTGGCCGCACCTGGCGGCGGCGTTGCCCGAACTGGAGGCGGTGGGGGCGCTGACGGCGTATAGCGGGTTTGCCGTCAACGGGCAGTGGGCCAAGGCGGGCACAGCGTTGCAGGATGGCGATGAGGTCGTCTACTTGCCGCCGGTCAGTGGTGGGTGAGCGATGACGAGTTCTGCTGACGAGCGGGCACAAGGGACGGACGCGGGTAGCACCCCCGCGCTAGGGCCGTTCGAGGTGACCCAGGAGCCGTTGAGCGTAGACGATCTGGTGGCCCAGGTAGCGACCCCGGCGGACGGCGCGGTGGTGACGTTCGTGGGGCTGGTACGTGATAACCAGGACGGGCGCGGGGTGACGGCGCTGGAGTACGAAGCCTACGCCGAGATGGCCGAGGCAGAGATGCGCACCTTGAGCCTGGCGATTGCCGCCGAGTACGGGTTGCACGGTATCGCCATCCGGCACCGGGTGGGCAAGCTGGCGATTGGCGAGATCAGCGTGGTCATCGCCGTGGCCTCGGCCCACCGGGAAGCAGGGTTTGCGTCCTGTGCCGAGGCACTCGAACGGCTGAAAAAGCAGGTGCCGGTGTGGAAGAAGGAGTATTACGCCGACGGGGCGGTGTGGTTGGGGCAGGGGGCGGGGTGAAGGACGAGGTTTGAGGTTTGAGGTTTGAGGTTTGAGGTTTGAGGTTTGAGGTTTGAGGTTTGAGGTTTGAGGTTTGAGGTACGGGGGTGCGTGGTGGGTGGACACGTTAGTATGACTGTGAGCGGGGCTTGGAGCGTATGACGGGGATGATGCTGGATCAACTGAATCGGCCTTTGCGCGATCTGCGGATTTCGGTGACGGATCGGTGCAATTTTCGCTGCACGTATTGTATGCCGAAAGAAGTGTTCGGGCGCGATTTTCAGTTTTTGCCGTCGGCGGCGCTGCTGACGTTCGAGGAGATCACCCGGCTGGCCCGGATCTTTATCGATCATGGGGTGGAGAAGCTGCGGCTGACCGGGGGCGAACCGCTGGTGCGGCGCGATCTGGAGAAGCTGATCGCCATGCTCGCTCCCCTGCCCGGCTTGCACGACCTGACGCTGACGACCAACGGCTCGCTGCTGGCCCGCAAGGCGCGGGCGCTGAAAGATGCCGGGTTGCAGCGGCTCACGGTCAGCCTGGACTCGCTGGACAATGCGGTGTTCAAGGCGATGAACGATGTGGATTTCCCGGTGGAGCGGGTGCTGGAAGGGATCGCGGCGGCTCAGGCGGTGGGCCTGGCCCCGATCAAGATCAACATGGTGGTGAAGCGCGGGGTCAACGAGCAATCCGTGGTGGACATGGCCCGCTATTTTCATGGCACCGGGATTATCCTGCGCTTTATCGAATATATGGACGTGGGATCGACCAACGGCTGGCGGCTGGATGACGTGGTCGGCGGGGCGGAAATCGTACAGATGATCGACGCGGCGCTGCCGCTGGTGCCAGTGGACGCGAACTATCGCGGCGAGGTGGCCCAGCGCTATCGCTACGTGGACGGCGGGGGCGAGATCGGCATTATTTCGTCGGTATCGCAGCCGTTCTGCGGCGATTGCACGCGGGCGCGGCTGTCGTCGGAGGGGCTGCTCTATACCTGCCTGTTCGGGCGGGCCGGGCACGATTTCCGGTCGCGGCTGCGGGCCGGAGCCTCCGACGCGGAGATCGCGGCGTTTGTCGAGCAGGTGTGGCACGGGCGGAATGACCGCTATTCGGAGATCCGCACGATGGCGACGGCGCGACGGCCCAAGGTGGAGATGTCGCATATCGGGGGTTAGGGACGCTGTAGCAGCGTAGCACACCGGCCAGTGCCCCGGCATGGACACCGCACTAAGAGCGGCCATTAAGATGGGCGTATAATTGTAGGATATGGCTCTGCC
>JBBSEL010001000.1:0-2312 GCA_038239755.1 Chloroflexia bacterium
GCGCCCTCTTACTACTCACTGACCACTGACCACTGCTCACTGGTCACCGACCATTGACCACTCGCTACGCCTCGTCGCCCTCTTTATTGAAGCCCCGCGCCGCCAGCGCGTCCTTCAATTCTTCCAGCGACTTCTGGCCGAAGTTGCGCAGCCCCAGCAACTCCTGGTCGCCCACGGCGAGCGCCTGGGCGACGGTGTTGATCCCGGCCCGCTTGAGCGCGTTGACCGTCCGCACGCTGAGGCCCAGGTCGTCCAGGCTCAGAGCGGCGGCTTCGTCGGCGAGGGTCGGCCCGGCGGGCGGCGTGACCTCGTCCATCTCCCCGGCATCTTGCCCGAAGCTGGCGATGGTGTTGGAATAGCGGGTGAGGATGCGGGCGGCCTGGCTGAGCGCGTCTTCCGGGGTCATCGAGCCGTCGGTGCCGATTTCCAGCAGCAGGCGGTCGTAGTCCACGTTTTGGCCGACGCGGGTGTGTTCGATCACATAGTCCACCCGTAGAATCGGGGTGTAGATCGAGTCCACCGGGATCATATCTTCCGGCGTGGCGTGTTGCTCGTCGGCAGACACGTAGCCGCGCCCTTGTTCGACCAGCAACTCCATCTCCCATTTGCCCCCGTCGGCGGTGGGGGTGAACAGTTCGGTTTCAGGGTTGATCACCTCAACGCCTTCCGGCAGATCCAGGTCCCCAGCGGTGAGCGGGCGGGTGCCGCTGCCGTTGGGGCGCAGGGTCAGCCGTGCGCCCCCGCGCAAGATATCCGACTCGGCCTTCAGCCGCAATTGCTTCACGTTCAAAATAATGTCCAGCAGATCCTCTTGCAACCCTTCAACGCCCGACATGTCGTCGTTGAGCGGCTCGATGCGGATGGCCGTCACGGCGGCCCCCAGCAGCGAGGACAGCAAGATGCGCCGTAGCGACGACCCCAGGGTATGCCCCCAGCCCGGCTCCAACGGCGCGATGCGGAACATCCCATAATTGTCCCGTTGTTCGACACACTCAATCTGTGGCAACTGAATATTAAACACGCACACCACCCCCACAAAATAAACGGTTTTATTGGCAGCAACAAACGACCCGCCGTTCAGCGGGCGCAGTTTGTAAGTATACCATAAGCAGGGACGGTTTGTCTACCTGGGTACGCGCGCAAATTCATCCGCTCCGGCGGCAGGATCGCGCACTTGACAGGGGCGGCGGGCCACGTCTATACTGGCCCTGCTAGTGGCACCCGCCTTGCAGTAGAAGCGCGGAAAAGGAGAACCGTGATGACCGACAACACCGCCCCTTTACCGATCAATAGCCCCGCTGCGATCCGGCGTGCGTTGGCCGGCAAGACCATCGCCGTGGTCGGCCTGTCGAGCGACCCCTCGCGCCCCAGCTATGGCGTGGCCCGCTACATGCAGCGCCAAGGCTACCGGATCATCCCGATCAATCCCAACGAACAGGAAGTGCTGGGCGAGCAGGCCTACCCCTCGCTCCAGGACGTGCCGGTGCCGGTGGATGTGGTAGATGTGTTCCGCCGCTCCGAGTATGTGCCCGCCGTGGTGGACGAGGCCATCGCCATCCACGCTCCAGCCTTGTGGCTCCAGTACGGCGTGATCCACCCCCAGGCTGCCGAGCAGGCCAGGGCCGCCGGGATGGCCGTGGTCATGGACCGTTGTATCAAAGTGGAACATGCCAACCTGGACTAACCAGGAGTGGGTGCGGAGGAGCGACGATGAGCGAGCAGGCCGAGATCGGGGTTATCGGGGGGTCCGGGTTCTATGGAATGCGCGGCCTGGAGGATGTCACCGAAGTGCAGGTAGACACCCCGTTCGGGCCACCCAGCGACGCGATCCTGATTGGGACTCTGGCCGGGCGGCGGGTCGCCTTCCTGGCCCGGCACGGGCGAGGGCACCGCATTACCCCGACGGAGCTACCGGCGCAAGCCAACATCTGGGCGCTGAAGAGCCTGGGGGTGGAACGGCTCATCTCGGTCAGCGCCGTGGGCAGCATGAAAGAGACGCTGGCCCCCGGCGAAATGGGCGTGCCCGACCAGTTGATCGACCGCACAGTGAGCCGCCCGCGCACGTTCTTTGGCGGCGGGTTGGTCGGGCATGTCGTCTTTGCCGAGCCATATTGCCCGGCGTTGCGGCATTCGGTGGTGGCGGCGGCAGGCGGGGCGGGCACCGTTCACGACGGCGGCACGCTGATCGTCATCGAAGGGCCGCAATTCTCCACGCGGGCCGAGTCGGAACTGTTCCGTAGCTGGGGCACGTCCTATATCGGGATGACCGCGCTGCCGGAGGCTCGGCTGGCCCGCGAGGCGGAGTTGTGCTA
>JBBSEL010001001.1:0-2303 GCA_038239755.1 Chloroflexia bacterium
ACCAGGCGGACACATGGGTCCGCCCCTACCCGATGATCAGGATTCTTGAGTCGGACCCCGCCCCACCCCGATCAGGCCATCTTGTTGATCATGCCCGCTAAATACCCCGCGCCGAAGCCGTTGTCGATGTTGACCACGGCCACACCGGGCGCGCAGGCGTTGAGCATCGAGAGGAGCGCGGCCAGCCCACCGAAGGCCGCACCGTAGCCCACACTGGTCGGCACGGCGATTACCGGGGCGCTGACCAACCCGCTGACCACGCTTGCCAGCGCCCCCTCCATCCCCGCCACGGCGATAACCACGCTGGCCGCCTGCAACGCGGGCATCTGGGCCAGCAGCCGGTGCAGCCCGGCTACCCCCACATCGAACAGGCGCAATACCGGGCTGCCCAGCAGTTCGGCGGTCAACGCGGCCTCCTCGGCCACTGGCAGGTCCGACGTACCCCCGGTGCAGATCACGACGGTGCCGTGGACGGCGGGCGGCGGCGGGGCCGGGTCGGCGGGCAGGTGGAAGGCGCGGGCCACCGCGTGCCAGGTGGCCTGGGGCAAGGCCGCCAGCACGGCGTCGCGCTGTTCGAGGCTGGCCCGCGTCCCCAGCACCGGCACCCCATGCCCCAGCATCCGCTGGGCCAGGATCACCACCTGCTCCGGCGTTTTGCCCGCGCAGTAGATGACTTCGGGTGCCCCCGTCCGTAGGGCGCGATGGTGATCGATTTTGGCGAACCCCACATCGTCATAGGGGAGTTGCTTAAGGCTCGCCAGCGCGTCGTCAATCGACGTGTCGCCCGCCTGGACCGCCGTCAGCAGGTCGCGCAGTTGTTCAGGACTCATCGGGCGGTCAGGATTTCATTCATGCTGCCGGAGCGATAGCCCGCCAGATCGATGGTCACATGGCGGTAGCCGACCGCTTTCAGCCGCGCCACCACCTGCTCGCGGATGCCCGGCTCGACCAGGCGCGGCAAGAGGGCCGGTTCGACCTCGATCTTCGCCAGCTTTTGCTCGCTGTAGTGGCGCACCCGCACCTGGGGGAAACCCAGGTCGTGGAGGGCGTTTTCGGCGGCGTCGATCTGCTCCAGCGCCTCCGCCGTGACCGGGGTGCCGTAGGGGATGCGCGACGACAGGCAGGCCAGCGACGGCTTGCTCCAGGTCGGCAGGCCCAACGTTTTCGACAGGGCGCGGATGTCGGCCTTGTTCAGCCCGGCTTCGAGCAAGGGGCTACGCACCCCGCGCTCCCGCGCCGCCTGCCGTCCGGGGCGATGGTCGCCCACGTCATCGGCGTTGAAGCCGTCCACGATGGCGGCGAAGCCTTCGGCCTCGGCCAGCGGCCCTAGGTCGTCAAACAAGGTCTGCTTGCAGAAGTAGCAGCGGTTGATCGGGTTGGCGGCGTAGTCGGCGTTGGTCAATTCGGCGGTGGCGACCACCCGCACGGTCGCGCCGATCCCGGCGGCCACGTCCAGCGCCGCCGCCATCTCGCGGCTGGGATAGCTCTCCGACTGCGCGATCACGGCCAGCACATTCTCCGGCCCTAGCACGTCCACGCACACTTTCAGCACCAGCGCGCTGTCTACCCCGCCGGAATAGGCGACCAGCGTGCGCCCCAGCCCAGCGATGATCGTCTCCAATTGTGCGCGCCGCTCGTCCAGCCCTGCCGGGTTCAGCGCCGCCAGCGGGATCAAGGTGCCCGCCGCATTTGTATCAACTTGAGCTTGTTGTGCCACAATAATTCCCCTTGTATAGTCAAGAATGAGTCACCACGTCCCAGGGGGACATTTCATTATACCATAGCCCCCTGGCGCGCCGACGGGGCCGCCCTTACAAAGGTAACGTCGCCGCCCGGCTTGCCCCCGGCCCAGGCGCATGGTACACTAGCCCCAGCGCCATGCAGATCACCCCACCACCCTTCAACCTCAAAGCGCATCGGGGCTTGCTGATCGTGCTGGTCCTGGGCGGCCTCCTGCGGCTGATCCCCTTGTGGGTCGTGACCGCGAATGGCGGCAACCCGCTGATCGGGGACGAGGGCAACTATATCGAGGCGGCGCTCTCGCTGGCCGGGGGCAGCGGCATCCCCGACCACTGGATCTGGATTCGCCCGCCCGGCTACATCGCCTTCGCCGCCGCCATCTTCCGCCTGGCCGACAACAGCCTGGTCGCCCTCCAACTCGCCCAGATCGTCCTCTCCCTCTTGACCATCCTCACCGCCTACGCCCTGACTCTCGCCGCCTTTCCCCCCCCCCCCCCCCCCCCCCCACCCCCCCCCCCCCCCCCAAAACACAAACCCAAGACCCCAACCCCCAAACGGGGCGG
>JBBSEL010001002.1:0-2287 GCA_038239755.1 Chloroflexia bacterium
GCCCGGCTGGTCACCCTCTGCCGGGGCCAGGTGTTCGATATTGGGCAGGGCGACCCCTACGCCGACCTGCTCAGCGTGGCCGCGTTGGGGCCGGACATGTGCGCCGTGTCCTATGACGGGGCCGAGTTCCGCCGCCGCCTCCTGCTGCCGGAGCACCAGGACCGCGAGATCGCCGTGGTACTGCTCGATCAGACGGTGGCGAACGGCGTGGGCAACTATCTCAAGGCCGATATCCTGTTTGAGTGCGGGATCAACCCCTGGGCGCTGGTACGCGATCTGGGCGAGGCCGCTATTGCCTGCCTGACCCGCATGGTCCCGCTGCATGGACAACGGGCGCTGGCCCAGCGCGGTTGGACTCTGCCCGACGAGATGCGCGAGGCGTTGGAAGCAGGGCAAATCCCCTGGGAGCGCCGCAGCCGCCATTGGGTGTTCCGCCGCACGAACCTGCCTTGCTATCGCTGCGGCACCCCCATCCGCCAGGTGAAGCAAGGGCCGGGCGAGGGCCGCTGGACCTTCTGGTGCCCCGGCTGCCAGGGCGACCGCCCCACCGCCGCCGCGCAATGGGTGGGCCGCTCCCTGTTCGAGCGCAAGGCCGGGTAATCGCCTGCGACTCGCCAATACTCTCACCGATCCTTAATTTTTCCCCGGTCTTCCTTTAACCTCCCCCTGCTAAACTTGTGTCATACCGCCAATGATGCAGGTCTTATCCTAAACACGAGGCACGACTAAGCAAGGGGGAACGTTATGACACCGAATATTGAACTGGTGGAGCCAGATGATGACGCGCCGGTCGGGCGTATCTTATCGCGCCGTGAGGTGTTGCGGCTCCTGGCCGGGCTAGGCGGGGCTGCCGTATTGGCCGCCTGTGGCCCGTTAGCTTCCAGCACTGCCACCCCTGCCGCCACCAGCACCGCCGGATCGACGGGCGCGGCGGCAGCGACCCCGACCACCGCCGCTGCCGTCGCGGTAGCCACGCCCACGCTCAACGCCGAAGCCGCGACTGCTGACGCTGCGACCCCGGTTGCCGCCTCGCCCACGGGGGATGTGGCCGCTGTGCCCGATTGCGTGGTGCGGCCCGAATTGACCGAAGGGCCGTACTTTGTAGACGAGAAGATCAACCGCTCCGATGTTCGGATGGACACGACGACCAACGCCGTATCAGCAGGCGTTCCGCTGGTGCTGAATTTCATGGTGACGCAGATCGGTACCGGCTCGTGTGCCCCTCTGGCGGGCGCGCAGATCGATATCTGGCATTGCAATGCTCTGGGGGTCTATTCCGATGTGTCGGGCAACAGCGGCAACTTCCTGCGCGGCTACCAACTGACCGACGCGAGCGGCAAGGCCAGCTTCACCACCGTTTATCCCGGCTGGTACCAGGGCCGCGCCGTGCATATCCACTTTAAGATCCGCACGACCGGCACCAACAGCCAGAGCTACGAGTTCACCTCGCAGTTCTTCTTCGATGACACGCTCAGCGATCAGATGTATACCCAGGCTCCCTACTCGCAACATACCAACCGGGATACCCGCAACGCGAGCGACAGCATCTACCAGGGCGGCGGCAACCAGTTGGTGCTGGCGCTGACCAAGAGCGGCGACGGCTACACGACCACGTTCCCCATCGGCCTGGGCCTGTCGGATACCGCCGTTGGCGCATCGGACAGCAACGGCGCGGGTGGGGGTGGCCCCGGTGGCGGCCCTGCTCGCCCGTAGTCAGCCGCAGTGCTTCTAAACGAAATGTAGGATATGGCTCTGTCCATTGATGGTCGGGCATCCCCGATGCCTGGGGCATCCGACCATCAATGGGCAGAGCCATATCCTACACACGGCACGGGGGGTTTATGATTGATCGTCGCGCCCGTGGTTGACCCACCGGGCGCGATGTGGTACTATTACAGGGTACGATCCCCAGAGAGGATCGCCCAACAATTGCATACCGATGCGCGGGGGCCTGTGGACGCAGGCTGAGAGGATAGCCAGGAACAGACCGCTATCAACCGCTTGAACCTGATCCGGATAATGCCGGCGCAGGAAGCGTACCGATCGAACTCGCTTCGTAGCGCCAGGAATCTCCTGGCGCTATTTGTTTTGGGTAGGAATAGAGTATGACCGCAACAGCACAAACAGATCAGGCCGGGTCAGTGCCGGTGCCGCTCGAAGTCCGGGTGGCCGGACTGGCGAAGGCGTTCCCCCGTGAGGGCGGGCGGCTGGAGGTGCTGCGCGACATCAACCTGACGGTGCCGCCGGGCTGGTTTGTCTCCATCCTGGGGCCGTCGGGGTCGGGCAA
>JBBSEL010001003.1:0-2287 GCA_038239755.1 Chloroflexia bacterium
GAAGAACGAACGGGCGCGCAGATCATATGCGAGGCACTGATCCGCGAAGGCGTGGACATTATGTTCGGCATCCCAGGGGGGGCGATTATGCCGCTCTATCACGCCATGTGGGAATACCGGGACCGGTTGCACCATGTATTGTGCCGCCACGAACAGGGCGCGGGCCACGCCGCCGAAGGGTATGCCCGGTCCACCGGGCGGGTCGGCGTGTGCCTGGGCACCAGCGGTCCTGGTGCGACCAATCTGGTCACGCCCATCGCCGACGCCTGGATGGATAGCACGCCGCTGGTCGCCATCACCGGGCAGGTATCGAGCCTGGTGCTGGGCAAGGATGCGTTTCAGGAGACCGATATTACCGGCATCACCATGCCGATCACCAAGCAGAATTACTTGGTTAAGCGGGTCGAAGATATCCCGGCTGTCATCCACGAGGCGTTTCACATCGCCCTCACCGGGCGGCCTGGCCCTGTCCTGGTCGACATCACCAAGGATGCCCAGCAGGCGTGCACCGTCCCCAACTGGGAAGTCACATTGGATCTGCCCGGCTACAAGCCGAACTACCAGGGCAACCGCCGCCAGATCCGCGAGGCGATCAAGCTGCTGATGGGGGCGCGCAAGCCGCTGATCCTGGTCGGCAACGGGGTGATCCAGGCCGAAGCGACGGCGGAGCTGCGCCAGGTGGCCGAGCGCACCGGTATCCCGGTCATCACCACCCTGCACGGCCTGGGCGCATTCCCCGAAGATCACCCGCTCAGCATCGGAATGCCGGGGATGCATGGCTGGGTCCATGTCAACCGGGCGATCCAGCAGTGCGACGTGCTGTTCAACATCGGCAGCCGCTTTGACGACCGGGTGACCGGCAAGGCCTCCACCTTCGCCCCCAATGCCCGCGTCATCCATGTGGATATTGACCCCTCGGAGATCGGCAAGAACGTCAAGACCGCCGTGCCGATTGTGGGCGATGCCCGGCTGGTGTTGGAGGCGATGCTGGAGGAGTTGCCAGAGCGCAACGCCTGTGCCTGGGTGGCCGAGATCCGCGAGTTGCAGGCGCTGCACCAGCACAAACAACTCTACCTGAACCGCCCCGACACCAGCCAACTGATGCCCCATGATGTCTATGCCGCGCTGACCCGCATCCTCAATGCGCGGGGTCACTACCGGGTGGTGACCGACGTGGGCCAGCACCAGATGTGGGCGGCCCAATTGATCGACTGGCACCGCCCGCGCACCCACATCACCAGCGGCGGCGCGGGCACCATGGGCTTCGGGCTGCCCGCCGCGATGGGTGTGGCCCTGGCCCACCCCGAAGACACCGTCTGGGCCATCGTCGGGGACGGCGGTTTCCAGATGACCAACCAGGAGTTGACCACGCTGGTGCAAGAGGATATCCGCAACGTCAAGGTGGCGATCATCAACAACGGCTACCTGGGCATGGTCCGGCAGTGGCAAGAATTGTTCGAGGGCAAACGCTACAGCGGCACACCCCTCTCTGGCCCCGACTTTGCCCGCCTGGCCGAAGCGCATCATGTCTGCGGCATGACCGTGGCGCGGGTCGAAGATGTAGATGCCGCCATTCACCAGGCCCACGCCCACGACGGCTCGGTGGTCATCGACTTCCGGGTCGAGCGCGAGGTCAACGTCTACCCCATCGTGCCGCAGAACAAGAGCATCGGCGAGATGATCCTATCCGCACCGGAGAAGGAAGAAGTAAAAATTATGAATTAAGAAGGGAGAAAAGACTGTTGTAAGGCAGCCTCGTCTCTTTCTTACTTCATCCTTCATCCTTCATCCTTCGCAAAAGGAGGGGAGTTTGGAACATACGATTGTGGCCCTGATGCAGGACCGGCCCGGCGTGCTGAACCGCGTGGTCAGCCTGTTCCGGCGGCGCGGGTTCAACATCACCAGCCTGGCGGTGGGGCATAGCGAGACGGCGGGCATCAGCCGCATGACCCTGGTGGTAGACGCGCCCGACGTGGAGCAGGTGATCAAGCAACTCTATCGCCTGATCGAAGTGATCAAAGTCGGAGACCTGAGCACCGAACCTGCAGTCGAGCGCGAGCTGGCGCTGGTCAAGCTCCATACGCCTGGCCCGCGCCGCGCCGAGATCCTGGCGCTGATCAGCGCCTTCAACGCCCAGATCGCCGACGCCGGGTTGAACACCCTGGTCGTCGAGATCGTCGGCCCGTCGGCGCAGGTCGAAGGCTTCATCAGCGCCCTACGCCCCTTCGGCATCAAAGAAATCATGCGCACCGGGCGGGTCGCCATGCTGCGCGGCGCGGCCACCTCC
>JBBSEL010001004.1:0-2282 GCA_038239755.1 Chloroflexia bacterium
GAAACCAGCCGTTGTAAAGCGTTTCATCGGGTTAACTCCTCCTAGTGGATTAAGGGAACACCAGGCCAGGGTAAGCACCTGGCCCATCAGATAGAATCCGGGCAGCGAATGAACCTTCCGCCTTTCGGCTGCCAAATCTAGTGCCGCCCAAGCGCCGAGCGTGGCCCCCCGGTGTTGGCGATGACCTGAAATGTGGGACGAAGCGAGGTGATCAGGCGAGTAGCACCTTGTAGGAGATACGCAGGGGGTTACATACGCGGCGCGGCGAAATAGGGCGGACCCCCGCCGCGCCGCAATGAGGATGCCGCACGCCAGCAACCCAGCGGCAGAGCGCCCGTTGTAGCTGTAGCACGCCGTGAGACCCCGCTGCGTAAGCGGTAGCAGGCGCAACGGCCCCGGACCACCCGCCCGGCCCTCTTGCGCGGCGGGGCAAAACATGATAGAGTAGTTATGACAAGCCGACCCGCGAGGGAACGCGGCTGAGTCGCCGGATAAGGATGGTATGGAAGTCCAGGAAGCAATCGATCGGGGGGTAGCAGCGGCGCGGGCCGGTAATCAGCGCACCGCTTACTACTATTTCAACACGGCCACGCGGGCCGACCCGAGCAGCGAGCAAGCCTGGCTCTGGCGGGCCAGCGCCGCGCCCCGCCCCGAAGAGGCGCTCAATTGCCTGGTGGCGGTGCTGGCGCTGAACCCCGATAACCCGGTGGCCCGCCACGGCCTGGAGCAGATCAGCGCCGCCATCGCGGCCTCCCGCGACCAGGAACCCGAGGTGATCACCCCTTCGCGGGTCACCAAAGAAACCGAGTTTCAACCGCCCGAACGCCGCCTGGAATGGCAACAAACCTTCCAGCGCGATCACTATGACGCCGGGCGGGTCGCACACCTGGCCTCTCCCGGTGAACGGGTCGTGGGTGACCCGGAACCGGAGCGGGCCGCCGCCGATCCGGCGATTGTCGCCTTGCTCATGGCCCCCGATCGGATCGAGCCAGAGGCCGGGACGACCCCAGAGGCGGGCATCTTGCGGCCTGTGGGCAACCTTGTAGATGGGGTAAGGAGGAGTCTTGTGGAGCGAAATGCACAGCGCCGACAGATTACCCTGGCGACGGTCGTCCCGGTGGCCCTGATCATCGCCCTGGTGATTATTGTGGGGGCGATCCAGTACCCGGCGCAGAGTGCGCCCCCGCCGCCGACCACACCCATCGGCGGGTTCCCCACGCCTACCACCATCGCCATCATGCCCCCCCCGATCAACCCCACGCCGACCAGTGTAGCGGAGGTGGTGGATACACCCGTGCCCCCGCCCCCGGCAGCGGAAACCGACACCCCCCCGCCCCCGGTCGCGGAAACCGACACCCCGGTGCCCCCGCCGCCCCCGCCCGCCGAGACCGACACCCCGGCCCCCCCGCCCCCGCCTGCCGCGACCGACACCCCCGCGCCGCAAGGCGGCGAACAACTCTACACGTTCACTGCGGGCGACACGCTGTCGTCGGTGGCGAGCAAGTTTGGCGTGTCGCTGGCGGCGATCATGGTCACCAACAACCTGACCCACCCGTTTGATGTGAAGCCGGGGCAGCAGGTGAAGATCCCGCCGACCAGCTTCCACCCGACCGAGGTCAAGCACCGCGTCTTGCCCGGCGAGAACCTGACCGGCATCGCCGCCCTCTACGGGGCAGACCCCGCCGCCATCGCCGCGCGCAACGGCCTGACCAACCCCAACCAGGTCTTCGCCGGTCAGGAGTTGATCGTCCCGCTGAAGTAAGTGGCGCGTGGTTCGTGGCTCGTATACAGGCGATGCCAAATTAGACAACAAGAGCAGCGTTCACTGCTCCTGTTGTCTTTATAATTGGCATAATATTGGGTACGTATCAGCCACGAACCACGAACCACTACGTCGTGTTACCCGCGCAGGCTCGCGATGGTGGCGGCGTCGAGGCGGCGGAGGAGGGCCGCGCCGAGGTGGGCGGCGGCATCGAAATCGTCGCGGTGGATGATCGAGGCGGTGCTGTGGATGTAGCGGGCGGGCAGGCCGAGGCAAATGGCGGGCATCCCCGCCCGGCTGAGGGCCATCCGCCCGGCATCTTCCCCGCCTCCGGCCATCGTGTCGAACTGGTAGGGGATATCTTCGGCTTCGGCAATGTCCACCACCAGATCACGCAGCCGCGGGTTGGGGACCAGGCTGCCGTCGTAGATGAAAATGAGCGCCCCTTTGCCCAGCCGCCCCTGCGCCTCGTAAGGCCGGACCCCCGGCGTGTCTCCGGCGACCCCCACATCGTAGGCGA
>JBBSEL010001005.1:0-2281 GCA_038239755.1 Chloroflexia bacterium
GCACTCAGCACTCAGCACTCAGCACTCAGCACTCGCCGCCGCCCCGCTTGCCAGAAGGCACCGGGCATGATACACTATGGGCATGCCGCACGTTGCGTTCCCGTTGACCGCCCTGGTCGGGCAGGATGAGATCAAAGATGCATTAATCCTGGCGGCGGTGAACCCGCGGGTGCAGGGGGTGTTGCTGGTAGGGCCGAAAGGCACCGGCAAGACGACGGCGGTGCGCGGGCTGGCCGACCTGCTGCCCACGCTGACCTTCGCCACCTGTGCCTACGACTGTGACCCAGCCTGGGCGCTGACCGCCCCCGACCGGCTCTGCGCCGATTGCCTGGCCCGGCTGGGGCAGGGCTTGCCGATTGCCTATGAGCAGCGGCAGGCGGTGGTCGAGTTGCCGCTGAACGCCACGCTGGATGATGTGGTCGGCGGGGCCAGTGCGCGGCTTAGCCTGGAGCAGCAGCGCCTGCGCTTCGAGCCGGGGATTCTCGCCCACGCGCACCGCAACATCCTCTATATTGACGAGATCAATCTGCTGCCCGAAGACGTGATCGATGCGATCCTCGATGCGGCGGCGACGGGCTATTGCGTGGTGCGCCGGGGTCGCCTGTCCACCAGCTACCCGGCGCGGTTCGTGCTGATCGGTTCGATGAACCCGGAAATGGGCTGGTTGCGCCCGCAGATCATCGACCGGATCGGCCTGCGCGTCTTTGTCGAACCGCTGCTCCAGGGCGTGGAGCGGCTGACCCAGACCCGGCTGGTGCGGACCTACCAGGACGACGCCGAGGCGCTGGCCGCGCAATATGCCGGACCAACCGCTGCGGCTGCGGCCAGCATCGAACGCGCCCGCCTCCTACTGCCCCAGGTCGGCATCGATCCCGCCGCCGAAGAAGCGGCCATCCAACTGATCATGACGCTGGAGATCGAGTCGCACCGCACCGAAATTGTGCTGTTCGAGACGGCGCGGGCCTATGCTGCCGTGGACGAACGGACGACCGTGACGATGGACGACATCCTGGCGGTGGCTCCCCTGGTGTTGCGGCAGCGGCGCAGCAGCCCGCAACTCGCCCTGATCCGCCAGATGAAAGAAGAAGAAGTGCAGATCCAGGCAGCCATTGAGACGATCCGGCAGCAGGCGACGCGCCCCAAACGGCGACGCAGCCCCCGCCCGACCGCGCCGCCCCGGAACGGCACGACCCCCACCCACCCATCTATCCCGCCGCAGGACGTGCATGGACCGAGTCATTAGACCCACCCCCCCCCCTTCCTTCATCGATCAAGCCCGCGCCGCCGCGCAAGACATGAGCACCGTCCTCTCGCCAGGCCGGATCGCCGTGCTGATCACCCTGGTCGGCGGGCTGCTGCGCTTCTACCGCTATACCGCGCTCAGCCTCTGGTTTGACGAGGGGGGAACGATCTGGTTCGTCCGGCTGCCGTGGGCCAACGTGCTGGGCATGGGGCCGACCTACGACACCCACCCCCCTGGCTACAGCGTGCTGATCAAGCTCATTTCGCTGGCGATCCCCGAACTGATCGCCGGGCGGCTGCTGAGCGTGGTCGCCGGGACGCTGACTATCCCCGTGCTCTATGCTCTGGCGCGGCGGCTGCTGCCCGCCCCGGCGGCGCTGCTGGCAAGTGCCGTGCTGGCCCTCTCCCCGGTCCACCTCTGGTATTCGCAAGAGGCGCAGCAATACGCGCTGATGACCCTCCTGGTCGCCCTGTCCTACCTGGCGCTGGTCCTCTTTCACCAGACCCTGGCCCGGCGCTGGGCGGTGCTCTATGCCGTGGCGACCCTGGCTGCCCTCTATTCGGAGTACAGCGCGGCCTTCGCCCTGGCCGGGCAACTGCTGATCCTCGGCTACCTGGCGCGGGTCCACCGGCGGCGGGCCATGCCGCTGGGGATCGCGGCCCTGGCGGTGGTGATCGGTTTCCTGCCCTGGATGCCGCAGCTATTCGGCACCCTGGGCCGCCTGGGCCAGGAACGCGCCCCCGAACTGGGGGCCGGCCCCGACCAGATCCGGGCGGTGCTCCTCTCGCTGACCGGGGTGGGTGGTTATGGCCGCTATTATCTGGGCAGCGAACAGACGCCGTGGGAAAGCTGGCCCACCGGGCAGGCGTTGTTCGTCATCGGGTTGCTGCTGGCGGCGGGGCTGGGCGTGGTCGCCCTGCTACGGCAACCGGCCCTGACCAAGCTAGTCGTCGGCGCGCTGGCGTTGGGCACGCTGCTGGTGGGGGCGGGGGTCAGCCTGGTCTGGCCGGGCTTTGCCGAACGCACCACCCTGCCGAC
>JBBSEL010001006.1:0-2280 GCA_038239755.1 Chloroflexia bacterium
ACCGGCCCCGGTGGCACGGGCAAAACCCGCATGAGCTTACAGGTCGCCGCCGAGGAGCTAGACCGCTTCGCCAACGGGGTGTGGCTGGTCGAACTGGCCCCGCTGGCCGACCCCGCCCTGGTGCCCCATGCCCTGGCGACCGTGCTGGGGGTGCGCGAGGAGCCGGGCCATCCTCTGCTGGAGACGGTCGCGACCTACCTGCGCGGCAAGCAGTTGCTCTTGATATTAGACAACTGCGAACACCTGATCACGGTCTGCGCGCAGCTCGCCGAAACCCTCTTGCGCCAGTGCCCGCGCCTCCATATCCTGGCGAGCAGCCGTGAGGCACTCGGCATCGCCGGAGAGACGACCTGGCAAGTACCCTCGCTCTCGCTGCCCGGCGAGACCCGCCCGCTGTTGGTCGAGGGCTTGCTGGGCTACGAGGCGCTACGGCTGTTCGTGGACCGCGCCGTCGCCGTCCTGCCGATGTTCCAGGCAACCCCGCAGAACGCTGCCGCACTGGTGCAAGTCTGCCGCCAACTGGACGGCATCCCCCTGGCGCTGGAACTAGCGGCGGCGCGGGTGCGGGCGCTCTCCATCGAACAGATCGCAGCCCGCCTGGACGACCGCTTCCGCCTGCTCACCGGGGGCAGCCGCACCGCCCTACCCCGCCAGCAAACCCTGCGCGCCCTGATCGATTGGAGCTGGGACTTGCTGAACGCCCAGGAGCAGGCGGTGTGGGGGCGGCTGGCCGTCTTTTCCGGGGGCTGGACGCTGGAGGGGGCCGAGGCCGTCTGCGGCGGGGGCGTGGTGGATCCGTATGATGTGCTCGATCTGTTGACCCAACTGGTGAACAAATCGCTTGTGTAGAAGGGAGCCGAACCGAAATGATCTATAAACAACGAAGCCCCCGACGGGCAGTTTGGGCCGTAGCAGCGGTCGCGTTGCTGCTGGCCCTGATGGTCACCCCGCGCAGCGCGGGGGCTGCCTCCGGGGGCTGCCGGCTCGATCCCGATCGTGGTTCTCTCGAACGGGTTAATCGTCCAGGTGGATGTAGCCGTGGACACTGTGGCGGGCAACGTCAGCAGCGTGGATTACGAGATCCACGGCCCGACCAACACCCATATCGTGTCCATCACCTACGCCGGGAACCTGACCATCCCGAAGAATGTCACCTACAGCGATGACGCGCATAACGGAACCGTCACCATCGAAACCACGGTCAACTCAAGCGCGCACGTCGATGTGGAAGTGACCGCCCGCGCAGGCCAGGATGTATCAGTGGACGACGGGCGGAGCAATCACCGGGTGAAGAGCAAGCTCCGCCCCTAAGCAAGAGCGCTCCGTACTAGGAACAGCGATAACAGGCCGACCAATCATGGGGTGTAGTGCTATCTGCACCCCTCCAGAGCAACAGCACAGCACTCATTCCAAGGCGCAACGGGATTTTAGGCCCGTTGCGCCTCGTGCGGGGTGGACGGGCCGGGCACCGGGCCGGGGGCCACCGACAACGGCCCGATCAGCACCAGTTGCAAGCCGCCGATGACCAGGGCCAGGAGGACAATAAAGCCCGCCGCCACCGGCACCCCCAGCGTCACCATCAGCCAGCCCTGCACAAAGGGGATCACCGTGCCGCCCACACTGCCGCCCAGCACGGCGATGCTCGACACTAGTCCCACCCCTGGATAACGGCTCGATGCCTGGCCGAACGCAGTGGGGAAAATGGGGCCACAGCCGCCGCCGATCAGCGCCGCCCCCAGGAACAGCGCCGCCGGAGCGGTGGCAAACAGCGCGATCAGCCCCGCTCCGCCCGCCGCCAGGGTCACCCCGCTCAACACCAGCAGCGGGGCCGCCACCCAGCGCGCCGCCAGCCCGGCCACCAACCGGCCCAGGGTAAAGGCCACCCAGAACAGGGCCACCACCAGCGCCGCCGCCCCTGCATCCATCCCCGCGCTCTGCGTGGCGAAGCTGTAGGCCCAACCGCCGAACCCGACTTCCAGCCCGACGTAGAGGAAAAGCATCAGCGCCAGCACCTGCACATAGCCCTGGCGCAGCACCCGCCGCACCGGCCAGGCGCGGCCTGCCCCCGGCACCGGGGTGGCAACCCAGCGGGCCGGGAAGCCCAACGCCAGGTAGATCAGGCCGGTCAGCAAGGCGACACCGCTCAAAGCCCAGATGACCACTTGCGGGCTGGTGCCGCTGTTCAGCGCCAGGCCCACCGACAGCGGGCCGATCAGTGCCCCCACGCCAAAGGCCACGTTCATCAGGTTGAGCGCCGCCCCCTGCGTGGTGGGATAGAGT
>JBBSEL010001007.1:0-2277 GCA_038239755.1 Chloroflexia bacterium
GGGCAGGTGGTCATCGCGGATGTGAACCCGGCGACGGGGGAAGCGCTGGCGGCGGAACTGGGGGCGCGGGTGCGCTTTGTGCGGACCGATGTCACCGACCCGGCCAGCGTGGAGGCGGCGATCCAAGTGGCGCTGACCACGTTCGGCGGGCTACAGGGGGTCGTCAACTGCGCGGGTATCGCCATCGCTGAGCGGGTGGTGGGCAAGGACGGCCCGCACGCGCTCGAATCATTTGCCCGCGTGGTCCAGGTCAACCTGATCGGCACGTTCAACGTGATCCGGCTGGCCGGGGCGGCGATGATGCAGGGCACGCCGACGGAGAGCGGCGAACGCGGGGTGATCGTCAACACCGCCTCGGTCGCTGCGTTCGAGGGCCAGATCGGGCAGGCAGCCTACAGCGCGTCGAAGGGCGGGGTGGCCGCGCTGACCCTGCCGGTGGCCCGCGAATTCGCCCGCTCTGGCATCCGCGTGATGACCATCGCCCCCGGCCTGTTCGACACCCCCATGCTGGCCGGGCTGCCCGACGTGGCGCGGGAATCGCTGGGCCAGCAGGTGCCGTTCCCCTCGCGGCTGGGCCGGCCCGCCGAGTACGCCGCGCTGGTCCAGCACATCATCGAGAACGAAATGCTCAACGGCGAAGTCATCCGGCTCGACGGCGCGATCCGCATGGCCCCTAAATAGGCCCAGCCCACAGGAGACCGTTTTATGAAACCGGCGGACAAGCAGACAGCCGAGGGCATCCTTTTCACCGACGAATACCAACTGACGATGGCGCAGCTCTATTACCGGATGGGGCTGCACGAGCGCCGCGTGCAATTTGATCACTTCTTCCGCCGCTATCCCGACTACGGCACCCACCAGGCGGGCTATTGCATCAACGCCGGGCTGGAGTGGCTGCTGGACTGGATGGACGAGGCCCACTTCCGCGAGGAAGACCTGGCCTACCTGCGCGGGCAGACCGGGGCGGGCGGCAGCCGCCTGTTTGCCGAAGACTTCTTGGCCTGGCTGGGAGAGCATGGGAATTTCGGCGGGCTGACCCTCCGGGCCATCCCTGAAGGCCGGGTGGTCCACGCCAACGTGCCGCTGACCACCGTCGAAGGCCCCCTGGCGATGGCCCAGATCCTCGAAACGGCATTACTCAACCAGTTGAATTACCAGACCTTGATTGCCACCAAAGCATCGTTGATCCAGGACAACGGGCGGGGTCGCCCGCTGATGGAGTTCGGCATACGGCGGGGGCACGGCACCGGGGCCAACGCCGGTGCCCGCGCCGCGCTGATCGGCGGGGCCGATTTCACCTCCAACGTCGGGGTGTCGGAGGTGCTGGGCTACCCGCCCAAGGGCACCCAGGCCCACAGCATGATCCAGTTGTTCATGGCGCTGGGTGAGGGAGAACTAGGGGCGTTCCGCGCCTACGCTGACCTCTATCCCGACGATTGCCTCCTGCTGGTGGACACGATCAACACGCTGGAGAGCGGCATCCCCAACGCGATCACCGTGTTCGAGGAGCTACGCCACAAAGGGCACACCCCCATCGGCATCCGGCTCGATTCGGGCGACCTGGCCTACCTCAGCATCCAGGCGGCGCGGATGTTCGACGCGGCGGGCTTCCCCGACACGGCCATCGTGCTGTCTAACGACCTGGACGAACTGATCATCTGGCAGATCTTGACCCAGATCACCTCGGAGTCCCGGCGCTATGGGGTGGAGCCGGACGCGGTGATCAACCGGCTGGTCTACGGCGTGGGCACGCGGCTGATCACTTCGCAGGGTGCCCCGGCGCTGGGCGGGGTCTACAAGCTGGTGGCGGTGCAGACCGATGGCGCGTGGGTGCCGATCCTCAAGCTGTCCGAGTCGCCGGAGAAAACGCCTGCGCCCGGCGACAAGAAGGCCTGGCGGATCTACGATGCCCGTGGGCAGGCGACCGCCGACCTGCTCAGCCTGGGCGACGAAGACCCCCGGCAGATGACCCCACTGCTGCTGCACCACCCGACCGATTATACCCAGCAGCGCCTGTTGAGCCAGGCAAACATCACGGCGGTGGAGCCGCTCCATGTGGAGATCTTGCGCGAGGGGCAGCGGATGGATGGGCCGCAAACCATCGAAGCGATGCGCGCCCGGCGGCACGCCGACCTGGAACGACTGGACCCCGGCGTGCGCCGCCTGCTCAACCCGCACATCTACCATGTCTCGCTGACCCAACGGCTGTGGGAACTGAAGCAACACCTGATCACCACCGCCCGCGACCAGAGCCGTTAGCCCCGGAAGCTGCAAGAC
>JBBSEL010001008.1:0-2274 GCA_038239755.1 Chloroflexia bacterium
CACCCTGGCCGGGCGAGGCACGGTAGTCGCCGACCCGCAGCCGTTCACGCGCGGCCTGGCCTTTGTGCGCGACAGCAATCTCTGGCTGCGCTCACTCGACCTCAAGCGCGACCGAGCGGTTACGTTTTACGGGCGGCCCGGTACGGTGGGGCAGCCGGTTTGGTCACCTGACGGGCGGCAACTGGCCTTCATCCGCGATCAGGGGACGGTTGGCGGCACGCCCGACCTGTGGGTGATCCGTCCCGACGGCACCGGCGCGCAACGGGTAGCGACAGCCTCGCCGGGGCGGGGTCTGGCTTATCCGGGCTTCGCCACCGATGGCACACTCTACGTGGCCGAGTCGCGGGATCTGAGCTTCGGCGGGGTGTCGCTGGGCGATACCTGGGACCTGGGGCGGGTGGACCCGGCGACGGGCAAGCGCACCCCGGTCATCCCCGGTGCGCTGATGCCTGCCGTGTCGCCTGATGGCACGCGGGTGGTCTATATCCGCCAGGATGTGTCGTCGGACGCAGGGATCCAGTCGGGGATGGCGGTGTCCGACCTGGACGGCGGGCACGAGCAGGTGCTGGTCACACCCCATGACGGCATCGGAGTCTATGCCCCCGCGTGGTCGCCGGACGGGGCGACGATTGTCTTCGCCGGGCAGGGGTTGGGCAGCGCGGGTGGGCGACCCCCCGGTCTGGCTGCGCCACTGCGCCACGGTGGCATCTGGGACCTGTGGACCGTCCCGGCGCGGGGCGGCACTCCCCGCCTCCTCTCGGCAGTGCAGGAAGACTTGCCGTTCCCACAGTGGGGGCCGGGGGCCGAGCAGGTGATCTTTCTCAGCCCCACCGGCTGGTGGCGCGTACCTGCGGCAGGAGGCCCGGCGGAACTGCTGCTGAACGAGGGCGAGCATAGCGAACTGAGCCTCTTTGCTCCCACGCCGCGCCCGGCGCCCGCGCTGCCCGGCGCATCGCGCTGCTTTGCCGAGACAGGTCGCTGCCTGCGCGGGCTGTTCCTCCAGTACTGGGACAGCCACGGCGGGTTGGCGCAATTCGGCTTCCCTACCACGCCCGAATTGACCGAAGAGGGCCGCACCGTGCAGTACACCGAACGGGCGCGGCTGGAGTGGCATCCCGAAAACGCGGGCAGGCCCAGCGAGGTGCTGCTGGGCCGCCTGGGGGCCGATATTGCTGATGCCCGTACCGCTGCCGGAGAGGCCCCGTTCGCTCGCCAACCCCGCCCCGCCAGCACGACCGGGATCTACTTCCCCGAAACGGGGCACACCCTGGCCCCACCGCTGCGCGCCTACTGGGAGAGTCACGGCGGGCTGGCCCAGTTCGGCTACCCGTTGAGCGAGGCGTTCATGGAGCGCAACCCCAGCGACGGCAAAATCTATCTGGTCCAGTATTGCGAACGCAACCGATTGGAATATCACCCCGAATACGCCAACACCCCCAACGCCGTCTTGCTCGGCCTGCTGGGGGTGCAGGAGTATGCGCGGCGTTACGGGGATTAGCTGTCTGCATACAAGCCGCTTAAGGTGACTGCCTGCGGCAGCGCTTCGTGCAGCCACCATTGCCAAAATTCTAACCGGCGGCCTGGATCGAAGATTAACTCGTCATAATCTATGTTACGACCCATTTCCGCATACGGCAAAGGCGTAATACACGAGTAGCTCCTTACCGCAGCCTCCGCGACATCAACCGCATTCTCATCCACGAACAGCGCTTCGCCGGTTAGGGTACTTAAGGTATACAACATAGAGTCATAAGAATACTCTATATCGATGAACAAGTGCATCACAAGGTAAGCAGCCTGACTAGCAAGGTAGACCGGGTACGAGACATCGAAGTCGAATGACCCAAATTCAGTATCGATCCCGGCGTCATATGTTTCCGCCGCCACCCCTCGGAGATCCGCCTCCGCCATTGCAAGTACCTTCTCCGGCAGCGCATAATCAGGGATAAAGGCCCCATATCGCTCGCTTCGCTCGATGCGTTGCTGCATCAACGCTGGTGCGGCGGCGGTCCAAATGGGCAGTACTTTGTACGCCGTGAGGACGCCCAGCCACCGGTAAAACCGGCAAAGATCGTCCTGAACCGGGGGTCCTATGAGTTTGTAGAGTCGCACTCGTTGCGCGGGTTCCAACCTGTGGTCTGGGTGATTGCCCACTTTTTGTGAGCATTCAGCAATGAGGGATCTTAAACCACGAGGCATCGCCATTAGTGCCGCCTCCTTCACAGATGGTTTGTGTTTGAATGATCCCACTCTCCGAACCTGTCCACCGTAAGC
>JBBSEL010001009.1:0-2272 GCA_038239755.1 Chloroflexia bacterium
GGCACCCCACCAGGGCGTCCGCCGGACGCCCCTACACCAACCGGATCGCGCCGCGCAAATGTGCACATTGGCAAGATCTGCGGATCTCTATGGCACAATGCAGAACCTGTGGGCGCTAACCCTCGTTTCTGGCGTAGGGGCGTCCGGCGGACGCCTTGATGGGGAGTCCCTGATGTATGGTGTGTTTTTACAGGTGGGGTACAGAGGAAACAAAGCATCGACTATTAACCGGATCATAAGCCCATGACCCAAGACGAGGCTAACCAGCAGCATCGGCGCTCGATCCGGCTACGCGAATGGGACTACACCAGCGCGGGTGCCTACTTTCTCACAATTGTCACATACGAACGCGAACACCTTTTTGGCACCATCAGCAATGGGGAGATGATCCTGTCTCCGTTTGGAGTTATCGTACAGGAAGAATGGCTGGCATCTGCCGACATCCGGCAAGAAATAACGCTGGACACTTTTATCGTCATGCCCAACCACCTGCACGGAATTGTCTGGCTCAGGGGCGACGCGGATCAGCCAAACACAGCCAGCAAAGCGCCAGAGCAGACGGGCACAGCCAAAACACTGCAACGGCCAGCCGCCCGCTCCATAGGGGCCTTCGTAGGCGGGTTCAAGGCGGCAGCCACTCGGCGGGTCAATGAGGCGCGAGGGAAGGCGGGCGCGCTGGTGTGGCAGCGGAATTATTATGAGCGGGTGATCCGTAACGAACGCGAACGAGATGCCATTCGTGTATATATCCAGGGGAACCCGGTCCGGTGGAACAGGGATCCCGACAATCAGGGTTGGTTATAGACAGGATCTAGCAGGGAGAAGACCACTATGGAGTTTCAGCTCAACGAAGAGCAACGGCTCATCCAGCAAACGGCGCGGGACTTCGCCAACAGCGAACTGATCCCGTTCGCCGCCGAGCACGACCGCACCGCCGAGTTCACCGCCACGCAGGTGCGCCGCCTGGGCGAACTGGGCTTTTTGGGGATGCAGATCCCCGACGCCTACGGCGGCTCCGGCCTCGACACAATCAGCTATGTGCTGGCGATGGAAGAGGTCTCGCGGGGCTGCGCGGCGACCAGCGTGAGCATGACCGTGCAGAACTCGCTGGTCAACTGGCCGCTCACCCAGTTTGGCACCACCGCGCAAAAAGAGCGCTACCTGCCCCGCCTGGCGACGGGCGAGATCCTGGGGTGCTACGCGCTGACCGAGCCGGTAGCGGGCAGCGACCCGGCCAGCATGGGCACCGTGGCCGAGGAGAGCGGCGACAGCTATGTCCTCAACGGCTCCAAGATCTTCATCAGCAACGGCGGCGTGGCCGACATTGCCCTGGTCTGGGTCCAGACCCACCGCGAACTGCGGCACAAAGGGGTCACCTGCTTCATCCTCGAAAAGGGGATGGAAGGCTTCGAGGTGGGCCACGAAGAACACAAGATGGGCATTCGGGGGTCGAACACCGTCGAACTGTACTTCAAGAACTGCCGCGTGCCCAGGTCGGCCATCCTGGGCGACGTGGGCGAGGGCTTCAAGATCGCCATGATGACCCTGGACGGCGGGCGGATCGGGGTCGCCGCGCAGGCGGTCGGCATCGCCCAGGCAGCACTCGACGAGGCGATCAAATATGCCCACCAGCGGCAGGCCTTTGGCCGCCCCATCGCCGACCTGGAAGCGATCCAGTTCAAGATCGCTGACATGGTGATGGAGGTCCAGGCGTCGCGGCTGCTGACCTACCTGGCGGCGTGGACCAAAGACGGCGGCGGGCGCTACAGCCAGCAGGCGGCGATGGCAAAACTCCACGCCAGCGAGACGGCCACCCGCGTCGCCCATCAGGCGGTGCAGATCCACGGCGGCTATGGCTACCTCCAGGACTTCCCGGTGGAACGGCTCTACCGCGACGCCCGCATCACCGAGATCTACGAGGGCACCAGCGAGATCCAGCGCATCGTGATCGCGGCCAATGCGCTGAAGGGTTAGTCGCTGCTCGGCGAAGACTCGTTGAATCGTCGAGCTTCCGGGGCGCTCGGCGACGAGGTCATGGACAGCTCAACGTGACGTCCGAGCCGCTGGCCTCCCAGTAGTAGCTGCCGATCTGGATGGTGGGGCGCTGCACGTTGCCGCACCGATACTCGACCTTGAAGTCCTTGGCCCACCCCGGGAAAGGATCACCGAGGACGCCGACGTCGACGCGGTAGGGACAGTTCCACCATTGGCGATCGCAGCTCGAGGCCACGCGCGACGTGACGTTGCCGGCGGACGCGCCCCACACACCACC
>JBBSEL010001010.1:0-2270 GCA_038239755.1 Chloroflexia bacterium
GGCGGCGGCGAGGCGGTTCTGGAGCCACAGCGCCTGGGTGGAGGTGACGGTGATGCCGTCCGGCTCGGAGGGGTCGCTATCAATGACGAACAGGTGGACCGGCCCGATCACCCGCTCATAGTAGCGCTCGTTGTTGGGCAGGGTGAAGTAGTCCAGATAAGGCTGGGCACCCGTCGTGTACCAGTCGTGGTTGCCCAGCGCGGGCCAGAACTGGTTGACCGTCGCGCCCGGCCCGTAGCTACCGGTGTAGGGGAAGATGAAGTCGTGGTAATACTGTCCGATGTTCGGGTCAATCGTGTTCGCCGCGCCGTCGGGATAGTTGTTGTCGCCCACGGTTAACACGAAGTCGGGGTTCCAGCTATGGACCAGATTCGCCACGTCCAATTCCGGCTGGCCCGCCGACCCATAGTCGCCGATGGCGGCAAAGTGCGCGGTTAGCCGGGGCGCGGGGGCCGGGGGCGCGGCGGCGGCGAACGCGCCCAGCGCCAGCACCAGCGCCAGGAGCGCAAACGATACCCCATATTTGAAAAAGGTCACGGCGCTTTATCCTTCCTCGATTCCTACAGTCTGACCATCGCCTTGTCGTTTTACTGTGCCCTGTTAGTTCATTTGATCTATCCCATCCTAGCATATTGCTGGGGACAAATCAATCCTGAATAGGATCACCGCTGCCTGGCGCATCTGCACCTTGACAGGAGGCGGACACACTGCTACACTTTTCTGGCCCACACTTTTTAATCGCGGCTGTCGCGGCCCCGCCTGCTTGACGGGGCGGCTTGCCCAGCACACCGACCGTGGGAGGCTAGACCACTATGACTGCGGGACGCGCGTTTTATGACCGGCAGATCGCCGCATTGGAAGCGGGGGATCTGGACGCGGTGATGCGCCAGTATGCCGAGGACGCAGTGCTGGTCGGGTTCGATGTCACCGTGCGGGGGCGGGCGGCCCTGCGGACCCATTTCGAACACTATCTCCAGCACCTGGGTACCCTCCGGCTCCTCTCAACCGACAAGTTCACCGAAACCCCCGACTCGATCTTCTTCGAAGCGACAATGCGGACGGACCTGGGCGAGGCGCGGGTGTACGACGTGTTCATCCTGCGCGAAGGTCTGGCAACGCACCACTTCACCGGCGTACTCAGTGTCACCCCGGCAGATGCGGCGGAAGGCACCGGATGACGCAGTGCCTTTCCGTTTTGGCCTGTCCGTGGGGGATATAAAATTAGATCGAGGACAACGGACAGGCGTGTAAGGAGGAACATTATGTGCGGACGCTATGCGTTGAATGCCAACCTGAATGACATTATTGAGCGCTTCGGCGTGGTCAAGACGGCGCAGGGGGTGGTCCTGGAACCGCGTTTTAACGTCGCCCCCAGCCAGGCCAACCCGGTGATTACCGGGGATGGCGAGCGGACATTGACGCTGATGCAGTGGGGGCTGGTGCCGAGTTGGGCCAAGTCGCCGAAGGGTGACTACTCGACGATCAATGCGCGGGTGGAGACGGTAGCCGACAAGCCGACCTACCGCACGCCGTTGCGCCGCCAGCGCTGCCTGGTGCCCGCCACCGGCTACTACGAGTGGCAGGCGGGCGGCGGGGCGAAAGGGGCGAAGCAGCCCTTTTTCATGGAACTGGCCGACAGTGATAAGGAACTGTTTGCCTTCGCCGGGTTGTATGATATCTGGCGGGGACCGGATGGGCAGGAATTACAGAGCTACACAATCCTGACCACCGAAGCCACGCCCCAACTGGCGACGGTCCATGCGCGGATGCCGATCATCCTGCCACGCGCCGCTGAGGAACGCTGGCTCGACCCGCAGTTGGCCGACCCGGTGCAACTCCTGGCGCGGCTCCAGCCGCCGCCCGCCGACCGGGTGCATCTCTACCCGGTTTCGACGGCGGTCAATAATGTCGCGCACGACGGCCTGGCGCTGATCGCCCCGCTGTCGGCAGCGTAATCGGCGGCGCGGTAGGCTGCGCCGGTGAGGAGTTTTGGCGATGGAAGCGTTTGAGATCGCGGATCTGCTGGGGGCCGGGCAGCAAGCAGGCCGGGCCTACCTGGAGTTTTTGCGGGTGCCGACCCTCAGCATGGGGCTGTACCAGTTGCCCGCCGGGGGCGTGGACCCCCAGCAGCCGCACACCGAGGACGAGGTCTACTACATCGTGCGCGGCGCAGGCCAGATCCGGGTCGGCGCGGAGGACCGGGCGGTGAGCGCAGGGTCGGTGGTGTTCGTGGGAGCGACGGTCGAACACCGCTTCCACAGCATCACCGA
>JBBSEL010001011.1:0-2269 GCA_038239755.1 Chloroflexia bacterium
CGCCCGCGAACGCGAAGCAGATAAGGCCGAGGACTGAGGACTGAGCAGCGAGCAGCGAGCAGCGAGCAGCGAGTGGTGGGGGTGTAGCAAGGTGTATAAGGCGAGTCCCCATCGCCGCCGCGTCAGCGGGGAGAGGGGACAGGGGTGAGGGGTGCGTGGGCAACCCCCGTCCCGGTGCCGACAAAACAAAGCCCCCTCGCCGCCACCGGGGCAGGGAGGGGATAGGGGATAGGGGCGCGGTCCCTGCCTACGCCGTCCCGATCACGTCGCGGACGAACAGTTCCACCAGTTCCGGGTCGAACATCTTGCCCGACCATTTGCGGAGTTCGGCAATCGCCTCCTCCGGTGTCTTCGGCGCGTGCTGGTACGAGCGTCCGGCCATCGTCATCACCTCGTAGGTGTCGGCGATATGAAGGATGCGCCCGCCCAGGGGAATATCGTAGCCGACTAGCGCGTGGGGGTAGCCTGACCCGTCCCAGTTCTCGTGGTGCGACTCGACCATCGGCCAGACGCGGGCAAAGTCGCGGATCGGCAAGAGGATGTTGCGCCCCTCGCTGGGGTGGCGGCGCATGATCTCCCACTCGTCCGGCTCCAGCTTGCCCGCCTTGTGCAGGATGTGGCTGGGCACATGGATCTTGCCGATGTCGTGGAGCAGCCCGGCCACGCGCAAGGCGGCGATCTCGCGCTCCGATTGCCCCGCCGCCTCGCCCAGCCGCACGGCATAGTGGGCCACCCGTTCGGAGTGGCCGTGGGTGTAGCCGTCGCGCGCTTCGATGGCCGAGGTCAGGGCATAGACCGCCGCCAGGTAGTCGTTCTGCTGGATGCGCGCCTCGCGCAGGTCCACCGTCGGCGGGGCCTGATCCTCTTGCGGGTCGCTGACATCGGCGGCCAGGTCGGGCACATAGACCACCACCCGGTTGCGCCCACGTCGTTTGGCCTCGTACAGTGCGGCGTCGGCCAGTTGGACCAGCAATTCTGGGTCGCGGGTGTCGGTGGGGCAGTGGGCGATGCCCACGCTGGCCGTCAGGATGACCAGGCCCTTGGCGCTCTTGTTGGCTGCCGTGGCGCGCGGGTTTTCCTCCTGCTGCTGCGGGGTGAAGCGGTGGCGACCGATGCTCTGGCAGATGCGCTGGATGATCGCGCTGGACTGTTGCGGCCCCGCTCCCTTGAGCACCAGCACAAACTCGTCGCCGCCGTAACGCGCCGCCAGGTCGCCGGGGCGCAGGTGGCTGACGATCAGTTGCGCCGCCTCGCGCACCACCTCGTCGCCCGACGCATGGCCGTAGGCATCGTTAAAGCTCTTGAACAGGTCCAGGTCCATCATGCACACGGCCAGGGGGGCAGGTCGCCCGTTCGCCGGAGTGTTCAACATGCGGCGCAAGTTCTGGTAGAAGGTGCGCAGGTTATAGAGGCCGGTCAGCGCGTCGGTTTCGGCAAAATACTTGGTCTGGCGGTAGAGTTGCGCGTTGTGGACCGCCCCCGACAGGTGCGGGGCCAGGCCCTCGACCATCGATTTGTGCGTGGGCGTGTAGGCGTCGCGCTCGATGGCCCCCAGGTTGAGCGTGCCCACCACCCGGCCCTCGACCCGCAACGGCACGATCATGCAGGCGCGGATGCCGCTGTCGAACAGCGCCCGCTCTTCGATGTGGCGGCAGGTCAGCGACAGGTTGTGGATCATCGTCGTGCCGCTTTTGGTCACGTCGCCAAAGCTGCTATCGTCCACCGGCACGCGCCGCCCGACGGGGATGGGCGAGTTGCCCGTCTTCATGCTGGCGGCGGTCATGTCCAGCGCCTTGCCGTCGTTGTTGAGCAGGGTCAGCGAGGCCCAGGTGGTGGGCACCAATTGGTCAATGCCCTCCAGCGCCGCCGTCAGCACCGACTGGAGATCGAGGTGCGCCGCCACGGCCTGGGCCACCCGGTTCACCGCCGCCAGCCGGTTGCCCCGGTCGCGCCAGTCCTGCAGTAGCCCGGCATTCTCCAGGGCCACGCCCACAGGCCCGGCCAGGGTTTGGAGCAGGTTGGCATCGGCGCTGCTCAGGTCTTGCGGCGTGCGCGATTCGACGGTGATCACGCCTAGCGCCCGGTTCTCCCGCATGATCGGGCAGAAGACTCCACCGCGGCTCTGTGGCTCCATAAAGACATAATCCGGCTCCAGGGTCGCATCGCGCACCAGGATCGCCTTGCCCGTCTCCAGCGCGTGGCCGCCAATGCCGTGGCCCAGCGGGATCTCGCTGATGGGTCGGGTGTAGCCCTGCTGGGCGATCAAGCG
>JBBSEL010001012.1:0-2268 GCA_038239755.1 Chloroflexia bacterium
AAGGTGATTAGCGGTTAGCCAGACGGGTTGGTGCCACGTCCACGCTCTCCGGTAGGGGCGCACCGGTGTGTTCGCCCAGGTTGGGGGTCCGCGATATACCCGCATGCACACATGTATCACCCGTAACAAAAACGCCCACCCCAGCCAAGCGCACACGCCGGTGCGCCCCTACCAGGCGTTGCAGCGGTCTTGTCCAGCATAGCACGAACGCGGCCCATGCACGATGCTTGTGCTATAATCCCCATGCAGGCCGACCGCTGCCGGGGCACGCCTAGACAACATACGGGCGCACGTTTCTCAGGAACAGGGGCATGATCCAGTGACTGTACAGGCTGACGATCTCTCACCGCCCGCACCCCCGCCCGGCGCTCCGGCAGCGGCAGCGGTCCACGCACAGCACCGCGCCGCCCGGACGTTGCGGCGGGCCAGGGCGGTGTTGAACCTGGCGATGCAGGCGGGCGAGATCATGCTCCGCAGCGGGGCCGAAACCACCCGCGTCGAGGAAACGGTCAATATCCTGGTGCGCGGGTTCGGGCTGGCCCAGAGTCATTGCCTGGTCACGCCCACCGGGATCTACCTGTCGGTGGACGATGCCCGGCTGGGGCACCCGGTGACGCTGGTCCACCGCGTGCCGGGCCGGGCCACCCATTACCAGCGCATCGCCGCCGTCAACGACCTGTCGCGCCGGGTGCAGGCGGGGACGCTGACCCTCGCCGCTGCCCAGCAGGAGTTGCGTCGCATCGCCCGCGCCCCCAACCCGTACCCGCTCTGGCTCTGGCTAGCGGCGGGCGGGGGCGCAGCGGCGGGGGTGGCGGTGTTGCTGGGCGGCGACCTGTTCGACATCGCGCCCGCTTTCGCCGGGACGGTGCTGGTCTTGCTGATGACGACGCTACTGGCCCGCAGCCGCATCGCCGCCGTCTTTGGCGATTTCGGCGGGGCGGCCCTGGCGAGCGCCATCGCCCTCGCCCTCCTGCGCCTGGGGCTGCCGATCCATGCCGGGCTGGTCATCGCTGGGGGGATCATGAAGCTGGTGCCCGGCGCGGCCCTGCTGACCTGTGTGCAAGACGGCATTTCGGGCAACCTGCTCAGCAGCGGGGCGCGCGGCCTGGAAACGATGCTCAAAGGGGCGGCGCTGGCGAGCGGGGTGGGCCTGGTCCTGAGCGCGGCGGTGAGCCTGGGCTGGCCGGTCCCCACGGGCACGGGCGGCGGGGCCGTCTGGCAGATCCCGATCCAGGTGGCGGCGGCGGGCGGGGCGGCGGCCTGCTACGCCGTCTCGAACTATGTGCCGCGCTTCGCCATCCTCACCGCCGGGGTGGGCGGGGGGATCGGCTGGCTGGCCTATTTGCTGCTGGCGCAGGCGGGGGTGACGACGCTGGTGGGGACGTTCCTGGCCGCGTTCCTGGTCGGGTTGTTAAGCTGGTGGTTCGCCCGCGTCCAGCACGCCCCGGTCACGCTCTATGTCGTGCCGGGCATCTTGCCACTCCTGCCCGGCCTGACGATCTATGGCGGGATGTTGGACCTGGCGCGCAGCCAGAATGTGCAGGGCTTGCTGGAATTGGTCCACGCCCTGTTCTTGGGCGGGGCGCTGGCAGCGGGGGTGGCGCTCAGCCATTCGTTGGCCGGGGCGCTCTGGCGGGGTCGCCGCCCCTGACGCTAGGGATCGCTTACGCTTCCGGCCAGTATTGCGCGATCTTCTGGCGCAGGAACCCGGCGGAGCGGCGTAGCTCGTCCAACCCGTTCACCCCGTCCTCAATCGAGATCCAGCCGTCGAAGCCGACCGCGCGCAGGGTGCCGAAGATCGCGTCAAAGTCGTTCAACCCCTGCCCGATCTCGCCATGTTCCAGCACCGCCGCATAGCCGACCGCGTTCTCCTGCGCGTGGAGGTCGGCTAGGGTGGCCCCCGGCTTCAGGCGGCGGTCGCTGGCGTGCATGGTCACGACCCGGCTTTTCACCTTCTCCAGCACCGCCAGCGGGTCTTCCCCAGCGATGATCGCGTTCGACGGATCGTAATTCACGCCAAACCACGCACTGCGCGGGATCGCATCGAGCAGCCGCAGGAAGACCTCGCGCTTCTGCGCAAATTCCGGGAACTCCCAGTAGCCGTCCTTGTAGTGGTTTTCGAGAATGAGCACGACGCCGTGGCGCTCCGCATCCGGCAGCAACGACGCGATGCATTCCGCGGCCATCTTCACGCCGTCCTCGATTGCGACTTCGGGCCGGCGTTGGCCGCTGAGCACGCGACAAAATTTGCCGCCGAGTTGTGCCGTC
>JBBSEL010001013.1:0-2260 GCA_038239755.1 Chloroflexia bacterium
GGCGATGCAAGAGGTTATTTACCTGGGTGAGTTGGTCGGGCGTGAGGCCACAGAACAGGCGGATCTGGCATAGTTGGGCAGGATCGTCAATAACCGGCATTGCTCTTTCCCTCGCCTGGCCCTCGGTGGTGGTGCCAACCAACCGTCACCCTGGAGGACACAGAGCACACAGACGTATTATCCCCTGATAGGGGTCAAGCGTCTATGAACCAATGCACACTGAGAGTGTGATCTAGTTCACACTTTTGCTATGAAATAAGTCATCGATCAAACGTGATGTACTTTATAGCCCATTCGCTTCGACGCTGATATGATAGTAGTGGACGCAGCACCGCTGCTGCATCCGCATCGCTCGATCCTGAGGCCGCCTCGGGTCGTCCGCTTTGTTTATCATCATACCAGATGGGAGGGTCCACATGGAAGGCCTGTCGATTCAATTTTTGCTCATTTGTGTCTTGTTGGGGTATGGGGCGGGGATCACGACCGCCATTTTCTTGCTGGCGAACATGGGCCGGAGCAGCTACCCGGCAGGTCCGGTGGTGGTGGAAACCCACAGCGACCCCACGGGCGGCTCGATGGGCTGCCTGGCGGTGTTGGGGGTGATGATGCTGTTGGCCTTCGCGCTCATCCTGACCCAGCTACGTTAGAACCACGAAAGCACGAAACGACGAAGCGCACGAAACGAAAAGACGAAAGAGCGAAGGCGCAAGGGATAACCCCCTTGCGCCTTTGTGATCGTTGCGGCTTTGCGTTGAAACCGGCTAGGCGGCTTCTTCGGTTTGCCCCGGCTCGACCCAGCGCCCGTGCGTTTTGATCAGTTCGATCAGCTTGTCCACAGCGATGTCGGTCGGCACGTTCTTCTCGATGCACTCTTTGCCGACGAAGAGGTTGACCTTACCCGGTGCGCCGCCCATGTACCCGAAGTCGGCGTCGGCCAGTTCGCCCAGGCCGTTGACGATGCAGCCCATGATGGCGATCTTGACCCCGACCAGATGCCCGGTGCGGGCCTTGATCCGCTCGGTGGTGCTTTGGAGGTCGAACAGGGTGCGCCCGCAGGAGGGGCAGGCGATGAACTCGGTCTTGGTCAGCCGTGCCCCCGCGCCTTGCAACAGGTTATAGAGGAACTCGATCCGCCGCGCCGGGTCGCCGGGGCCATAGAGTTGGGCGCTGCTGCCGATGCCGTCGGTGAAGAGCGCGCCCAGCGACACGGCGGTGTCGAGCAGGCTCTGTTCGTCGTCGGGATCGACCTCGGTGGCGATCAGGTGCAGGGGGTACTGGAAGCGGGCGGCGCGCAGGCGCGAGTCGAGCAGGCGGTAGGCCCGCAGGCGATAGCTCGGCTCGTTGATGGTCAGGCTTAGCACCGCGTCGGCCACCCCCGCGTCGTGCAGCCGGGTGGCGATAGCCATCATCGCGTCCACGATCTCATACTGCGCGGCTTGCTGGCGGGCGCGGAGTTCGCGCAGTCCCGCCGAGTCGAGCAGGTCCACCCACAGCGGCTTGCGCTCCTCTGCCGGGACGGCGATAGCCGCGTCCAGCAGGCGGGTGGAGTCGTCGCCGAAGATCAGCGGCAGCTTCACGCCGTCGGCAAACTCCATCGCCGGGGCGATCAGTTCGGGGCGGGGGGTGATGGCGACGACCGGGAACGGGGTGTTCATAGCCCTCATCTCGGCCACAATATCGCGCAGGATGCCCAGGTCGTCCGGCCCGGTGATGCCTACGCTGAGCACATCGGCGCGCACATTCTGCGGCCCGGCGCGGCGAGCCAGGGCCAGCACGTCGAGCGTGCCCTGCGGCAGGGCCGGGAGGCGGCGGGCCAGCGAGACGATCACGGCGGCGGGCAGGGTGCTGCCCATTTTGGTCTTGCCGAAATGGACGGTGTGCGTCCAGCGCGGGTTGTAGCTGTAGGGGTCGCGGCCATCGGGCAATTGCGGATTGCGGATTGCGGATTGCGGATTGGCGTTCTCTTCTTCGATCTTCGCGGCGGGGAAGATGTGTTGGACGGGGGCACCGATCAGGTGGCGGGCGCGTTCTTGCAGTTCGGGCCAGCCGCCTTCGCTGCGGGTCCAGGCGTCGGGGGTGAAGCCGCGCGGGGTGTAGCGTTCGGCCAGTTGGAAGGCGACCGGGATCTCGAACTCGGGGTCCTCGGTCAGCGAGACGCGGATGGTGTCGCCGATGCCGTCTTCGAGCAGGCTGCCGATGCCGATGGCGCTCTTGATCCGGCCATCCTCGCCGTTGCCCGCCTCGGTCACGCCCAGGTGGA
>JBBSEL010001014.1:0-2258 GCA_038239755.1 Chloroflexia bacterium
GAGGGGGTGACGGGTGCTTCAGCGGCAGCAACCACCACCCGGCGCGCCGGGCGGGGAGCCGGGGTCAACACACTCTGTTCCTGGTGCCCCGTCATTGGGGTGTCATCTCCAACCGTCATGGCGTTAGTATAGCATACCCGGTGCCAACCTGGGCAACCCGCCCGTCCCCGTATTTAGCGACCATCCGCGCCTCTCGCCTCCTCTCTCCGCCCAACGACCCGCCCCCATTTCCACCTCCAGACCGATGCCCGCCCCCGCCGCTCCGGTGTACCATGAATGGTCGGTGACGAGTGATCAGTGATCAGTGGTCAGTGACGAGTGATCTGTAGTTTGTGGTTAGAAACCACGAATCACGAACCACGAATCACGAACCACGAGCCACGAACCACGAGCCACGAACCACGAGCCACGAGCCACAAGCCACGCTATGCGTATTCCCCTCAAACAATATCTGGACTTGCTGGCAACCTACCTGCGGCCCCAGGCGGGGCAAGTGGCGTTGCTGGCCGTGTTGCTGCTGACCAGCATCGGGCTGCAACTGCTCAATCCGCAGTTGATCCGCTATTTTATTGATACGGCGACGACGGGTGGCGCGATGGATTCGCTGGTCACGGCGGCGCTCGTGTTCATCGCGGGGGCGCTGGTGAACCAGGGGCTGCTGGTGGGCGCGACCTACCTGGGCGAGAACATCGGCTGGACGGCGACCAACGCGCTGCGGGCCGACCTGGCCGACCACTGCCTGCGGCTGGACCTGTCGTTCCACAAGGCCCGCACCCCCGGCGAATTGATCGAGCGTATTGACGGCGACGTGAATACCCTCTCCAACTTCTTCTCCAAGTTCGTCATCCATATGCTCAGCAACGTCCTCCTGCTGCTGGGCGTGCTGGTCTTGCTGTTCCGCGAAGATTGGCGGGTAGGATTGGGCATGACCGTCTTTGTGGCCGTGGCGGTGGGCGTGCTGGGGCGCATCCGGCAGATCGCGGTGCCCTACTGGGCGGCGTGGCGCGAGGCCAGCGCGGGGTTTTTCGGCTTCCTGGGCGAGTACCTGGCCGCGACCGAAGATGTGCGGGCCAACGGGGCGGGCGGCTATGTGCTGCATCGTTTCCATACGTTATTGCAAGCCTGGCTGCCCATCGCCCGCCGTGCCTCGCTCGCCGGGTCGGCCATGTGGATGACGACGCTGGCCGTGTTCACGCTGGGCAACGCGCTGGCCTTCGGGCTGGGCGCGAGCCTGTTCAGCAGCGGCGCGATCACCCTCGGCACGGTCTATATCATCTTCCACTACACCGAACTGCTGACCGGGCCGATTGAGCAGATCCGCACCCAGTTACAAGATTTGCAGAAGGCCGACGCCGGGATTACTCGCGTGGCCGAACTGTTCCGCACTCCGTCCAAAATCACCGACGGGCCGGGGGTGACCTTCCCGGCGGGGGCGCTGGGGGTGGCGTTCGAGGAGGTGTCGTTTGCCTACGAGACCGACGAGCCGGTAGTGGAACAGATCAGCTTCACCCTCGCGCCGGGGCAGGTGTTGGGGTTGCTGGGGCGCACCGGCAGCGGCAAGACCACGCTGGCCCGCCTGCTCCTGCGGCTGTACGACCCGACGGCGGGCACGGTGCGGCTGGGCGGGCACGATATTCGCGGGGCAGCGTTAGACGAACTGCGCCGTCACGTCGCATTGGTGACGCAAGATGTGCAGTTGTTCAATGCGTCGGTGCGCGATAATTTAACCTTTTTTGATCGTGCAGTCAGCGATGAATGGGTGCTGGCGGTGCTGGATGACCTGGGGTTGGGCGGTTGGCTGGCGGCGGGCAACGGCGGATTGTCGGCGGGCGAAGCGCAATTGCTGGCCTTTGCCCGGCTGTTCCTGAAAGACCCCGGCCTGGTCATTCTCGATGAGGCTTCGTCGCGGCTCGACCCCGCCACCGAGGCGCTGGTGGAGCGGGCGGTTGGCAAGCTGCTCCAGGGCCGCACGGGGATCATCATCGCCCACCGGCTCCACACCGTGCGCCGCGCCGACACGATCCTGATTCTCGACAACGGCCATATCCTGGAACAGGGCGCGCGGGCCGGGCTGGCCGCCGATCCCACCGCTCGCTTCCATCACCTGCTCCAGACCGGGCTGGCGGAGGCGCTGGTGTGACGTGTGGGTCGTGGGGGGGGGGGGGGGGGGGGGGGGGTGGGGGGTGGGGTACTTGTTGGAGGAGTAGGGTGTTGTGGTTGGTGTTTTTTATTATTTATCTAAGCCCAACAAACACCCC
>JBBSEL010001015.1:0-2257 GCA_038239755.1 Chloroflexia bacterium
GACGGACGCCCCTACAGCGACCGGTCTCGCTTCGTTTAACGACTTTGCAAGGCCAGGATATGAGATTCAAGCCGGATGCCCCGTCCGATGTAAAGAGAGGCAAAGAATCAACATAGCTCAGCCTATAGATGACCGGGTCGTTACAAAAGAATCGCACTTTTATGCCCCTAGTCAACAAGGGCAATCCATGATACAATAGGCCCTGGAGCCGACAGCAACGGGACCCATACCTCATACGTTAATTACATAGCTGGATACGCGGCTAAGGACCGGGCCGAGAGGCAGGATGGCCTCCCTCACCCCGATCCCCCATCGTCAAGCAACTGGCTGCTCCCGCAGGGAGCGTTCTACGCGTTGGCCGTAAACCCCCTCGGCTGCGGACCGGGCACGCCCCCAGACCGCCGTCGCAATGACCGACTTACTACAAGCGCAGATCGATCAATTACTCCAGGCGATCGCCGGACAGGAGAGTCTGCGCGCGACGCTGGGCGATGCCGTGGTCAATGCCAGCCTGGCCGCCCTGCGCGAAAAGCTGGCCGGACTGGAAACCGCCGCGCGTGTCGCCCCGACCGAGCAGCGCAAGCAGGTGACGGTCCTGTTTGCCGATGTCTCCGGCTTCACCGCGCTATCGGAAACTATTGATGCCGAATCGGTGCTGGAGACGATCAACGCGCTGTGGGCGCGGCTTGATGGCGTGATCACCCACCACGGCGGCACGATTGACAAGCACATTGGCGACGCGGTGATGGCCCTGTTCGGCGCGCCGACCGCCCACGAGGACGACCCCGAACAGGCGATCCGCGCCGCACTGCGGATGCAGGCCGAGCTAGACCACTTCCACCCCGCCGCTGCCGGAACCGCCGACTGGCCCCCCCTCCAGGTGCGGATCGGGATCAACACCGGGCCGGTCTTGCTCGGCTCGGTCGGCACCACCGTCGAGTACACCGCCATCGGCGACACCGTGAACGTCGCCAGCCGCCTGGAAACCCTCGCCCCGCCCGGCGGCATCCTCATCTCCCACGACACCTATCGCCATGTCACCGGCCTGTTCGACGTAGAAGCGTTGGAGCCGATGGCGCTGAAGGGCAAAGCCGAACTGGCCCAGCTCTATCTGGTGCGCGGCGAACAGGCCCGCACCTTCCGGGTCAGCACGCGAGGCGTGGAGGGGGTGGAAACGCGGATGATCGGGCGGCAGGCCGAACTGGGCCGCCTGCGTGAAGCGGTGAGCAGCGTCCAGCGCACCGGCACGCCACACATGGTCAGCATTGTCGGCGAGGCGGGAGTGGGCAAGTCGCGGCTGCTGCACGAGTATATCAACTGGTTGGAGCAATTGCGCCAGCCGGTCCACCTGTTCAAGGGCCGCACCGAACAGCAAGTCAGCACGGTGCCCTACGAGATCATCCGCATTCTGCTGGCCGCCCGCTTCGATATCCGCGAGAGCGACCGGGCCGCCGTAGCCCGCGAAAAGCTGGTGCGGGGCATCGTCGCGGTGATGGGGCCGCAGGGCTACGAGAAAGCCGCGTTCCTGGGCCAACTGATCGGCTTCGACTTTTCCGACCGCCCCGAAGTGCGCCTGCTCGGCGATGCCCGCCAGATCCGCGACCGCGCCTTCCACTATGCCACCCAGTTTTTCGCCGCAGTCGCCGGGGATCGGCCTATCGTCCTCTTTCTGGACGACATCCAATGGGCCGACGACGGCTCGCTCGACTGGCTGGAATATTTGCTTCAGGAAGGGCGCGGCATCCCCCTGCTCCTGGTCTGCCTGATGCGCGACACGCTCTTTGAACGCCGCCCCGATTGGGGCAGGACGGCAGAGCAGCGCACCCAGATCGAGTTGAAGCCGCTGTCCGAAATGGACAGCCGCCGCCTGGTCCACGAGATCCTGCGGAAAATCCGCGCCATCCCCGCCTATCTGGTCGATCTGATCGTCAACGGGGCCGACGGCAACCCCTTCTATGTGGAGGAGTGTGTGCGAACCCTGGTTGACCGGGGCTGGCTGGTGCGCGGCGTGGAGGGCTGGTCAGTAGTGGGTGGCGAGGTGCCGCCAGAGGTACCGGCCACATTGCAGGGCATCATTGGGGCGCGCATTGATGGCTTGCCAGAGGCAGCCCGCCGCTCCTTGCAGGTGGCGAGTGTGCTGGGCCGCCGTTTCCGCCCGCTGGTACTGGGTGCGTTGGATCGGGCGGCGGCGCAGGAGAACAATCTGCTGCTGCTGACGGAGCGCGAGATGGTGTTGGTGGAGCGCGACGAGTACCTC
>JBBSEL010001016.1:0-2237 GCA_038239755.1 Chloroflexia bacterium
GACAACAAAGCCCAACAGAACTCCACCGTCTATAACGGCTGGTACGTGGCCGGGCACGTGGAGTCCCGCCAGCCGTTGAGCGACACCCAATTCTGCGATTGCAACGATAACGTTTATAAAAGTAGTTACAACCAATGCCACCAATGCCGCGATCTGGTCCGCCGAGTCAGCGCCCTGCTCAACGCGATGAACTATGGCCTCTTCTACGATCACGGTAACCAGTGCACCGATATCACCGCCGGGCAGATGTACGGCGGCTATCTGATCAACCAGGGTCCGGCAGGGTTCCACTACGGCCTCTTGAACACCGAGACGCGCATCGCGGCCTATATGGGCATCGGCACGCACACCATGCCCGGCGATGTCTGGTGGCGCACCTGGCGCGTGCTGCCGACGACCAACCCGCCCCACCCGCCCACCGGCTGCGCCATCGACACGGCCAACTTCGACTGGCAGGGCCAGTACCCGCCGCACGGCAACTACACCACCATCAACGATCCCCAGTCGGGCCACCCGTTCACCGTGCTGGAAGGCCACTATGTCTACACCGGCACCACCTCGTTCGGCAACATCGACTTTGTGCCGAGCTGGGGCGGCAGCGCCTTCGAGGGGCTGATGCCCAGCCTGGTTGTTCCGGAAACCACCTGGGGGCGGCGCGGCTTCGGCCTGAATGACCTACATTATGCCCAGATGGAAGCCGCCTGGCCGGTCCAGGGGTTAGGCTACCCGGTCTGGGGGCTGTCGCCGTCGAGCACGCCCGACGATACCGGCGGCTATGATGCGTTTGGCGCGGTCGGCCCGGCCTACCCCAACGCCCTCGCGTCGAACGCGAATTGCTGCGCCTACCAGCAGTATGCGGTCACCCCGCACGCCTCGTTCCTGGCGCTCCAGGTGCTCCCGCAACAGGCGCTGGCAAATATTCGCAACCTGCGGCAACTCTACCCCGGCATCTACGGGCCGTATGGCTTCTTCGATGCGGTCAACCCGACCACCGGCAGCATCGGGCATCGCTATCTGGTGCTCGATCAGTCGATGATCATGGCCGCGCTGGACAACGTGCTTCAGGACGGGGCCATGCAAGACCACTTCGCCGCCGACCCCGTCGGCCAGGCGGTCCGCCCCTATCTCCAGGTCGAACAATTCTCCATCCACTGATCCGCGCCTGCGGCCCGATCCCCCCAGGAGGATCGGGCCGCGTTCTAACGTGAAACGGCACATAAAAACAGCGGGCCAGGGTTATTCCCTGGCCCGCTGTCTACGTCTGTGTCTGGGGAGACTACTTGCTCGCGAGTGCGCGAAGAAGGCGCGTAACCCACGGTGTCGGACGATCGTGATCGGCTTCCTCGATCCAGCGGTCCTGAAGCACCTGGCTGCCCTGAATCGACTGATAAATATCGGTAAACATGTGTCTAGTACCTATCCTTCCCTCCGGCGCCCGCACCTCCTTGTTCCAGACGTCAGAAAATTTTGCGTTAGTAATCTGGCCGGGTGCCCTTGCTCCCGTTCTCTGCCAGATGGTGTAATTGTAACACCAAGGCCGCGAAAGGGTATCGGAAGAAAGATGGGGATTGCCCCCGGCCTTTGCAGCGCGCGCGCTCAGTCGAGAGGCGGAGGGCGACCGGGACATTTGTCGGGGGTAGGCTAGAAGGAGATGACGATCGTCGGCGCGCTGTGGACATCGTAAAGCACATCTATGCCCTGTTCCAAGACCAGATCAAAGCTGCCGTCGTAGGTGCGGATGTGCAACTGGCTCTGCCGGGCATAGGCCAGCAGGGTCGGCCCGGCGACCACGTTCAACGCTTGCCCCACGCCGAGGGACAGTTCCAGGATCACCGAGGGGACGGGAGTAGAGACCCCCGCCTGGGTCGGGGCAATCCGCAAGATCGAGAGGCGCGACTCGCCGCTGCCCGGCATCGCCACCGGATAGATGATCCCGCTGGGGCGCGGCCAAGCGTAGCCGATCCCGTAGCGGGCGATCAGCGGCAGGTCAAACGTCGTTTCGTGCCCGACGCTGTCGGTCTCCACACACGCGCCGCTTCGCTGATCGACGTTGTCGAGCAAGGTGGACACCCGCTGCAACTGCCCGCAGATCAGCACCCCGCCCGCCGCCAGCCGCGTGACCAGCATCGGCCCCTGGAACTGGGGCTTGACCCACAGGATCACGATGGCGGCGGGCACTTGGCTCAAATCGGCCAGCTTCAGCGTGGTCAGGTTATCGCTGTACTGAATGAGCGCGA
>JBBSEL010001017.1:0-2223 GCA_038239755.1 Chloroflexia bacterium
GGCGGCAGGGTTGCTGTTGTTGGGGTAGCGGCTGTCGAGGCCGAATTTGCCCAGTTGGGTCAGCAGCACTTCGTAGGGGGTGCCTGCGTTCTCTGGATGCAGCTCGAAGATGGCCCGCTCGAAGTATTGCACGGTGTAGGTCTTGCCGTCGAGCGCCGACTGCTCGGTGAACAGTTCGGTGAGCGGGTAGCCCTGCTGGGCCAGCCCGCCGTGGGTGTCCCAGTATTGCTGGAACAGGCCGCCGAGGCTGTGCTGCGTTTCGGGGAAGAGCCGGGCGGGGGTCTGGGCGCGGGCGGCTTGCCCGGTTCCTCCTATGCACGCCACTAACGCCAGCACCAGCCACGCCGCGGGCGCGGTTACGGAACGAGGATTCATCTGATCTGCCTCTTTCTAGAAGGGGAGTTGGGGTGTAATGAGCCTTTAGGCCCGAGGAGCATAGGTGGACCGATCCGGCTACTGGTGATTGTAATACAGACCGCCCGGCGCTGTCAACCCTGGCCCCACGGAGATCCGGCCATCCTGCGGCTTACGGCTGTAGGATATGGCTCTGCCCCTTGATGGTCGCCTACCCCTGGCGTCGGGGCAGCCCGATCATCAAGGGGCAGAGCCATATCCTACAATGGGCGGCGACGGTTATGCCCGGATCACGGTGCCGGTCCCGTCGCCGGGGCGGGCGGAGCGGGGGGTCGGCGTCGTGCCCAGAGCAGCATTCCGGCCAGGGCCAGCCCGGCGACCAGGGTCAGCCCGGCTCCTATCCACAGCGACAGCGGCTGGTAGGCGAAGCGCACGGCATGGGCACCGGCGGGGACGTAGACGGCGCGCAGAGCGTGGTCGGCGGTATAGATGGGGGTGGACTGGCCGTCCACGGTGGCGACCCAGCCGGGGAACGCCTGGTCGGCCAGGATCAGCAGGCCTGCCCCGGCGCTGGCGGTGGCGATCTCGACCGTCTCCGGCGCATCGCGGGTGATCGCCACGGACTCGGTCGTGGTGGGCGGCGGGACAACGGGGAGGGGCGCGGTGGCAGGGAGGGGCGCGGCCAGCAGGGCGGTATGGGCCGGGTCGAAGGCCGGATCAATCAGGCGGGCGACCTGGGCCGTGGGGTCCGGCTCCACCGCCACGGCATGGGTGAGCCAGGCGTGGCCGAGGTTGCTCCGGTTCTCGAACACGCTGACATCGGTCGTCTCGCCGTCCAATGCGCGGGCGAACCGAGGGTCGTTCGCCGTCGGGAGGGCGACGGCGCGGAAGGCGAGGTCGCCGCTGGCAGGCTGCCCGGCCTCGGTGCGGGTGCCGTCGGCGTAGGGGTCGCCCTCGGTGTACCAGACCGTGGCCCCCTGCCCGACGGGCGTTTCGGCAGATTCCAACTCGAAATAATAGCTGTGCCCGGCAGAGTCGGGGATCGGCGGGAAGGTGATCGGCCAGAACGCATCATCGGGCAGCGCGGCGGCGCTCAGGGTGGTGGTGAACAGGTCGGAGGGGGCGGTGGGATCGGTTTTCAGGTGGAAGTGGATCGGCCCCTGGGCGTGGCCCTGGTAGGTCGCGCCGTAGATCTCGATCCGGGTCAGGTTGTTGGCCGTGGCGAGAAAGGTCTGGCCGGGGCGGGCCGCGCCCGCGATCTCCCCAACGGTGATGGTGTGCGCCGTTTGCGCGGCCAGGGTGCTGGAGGTCAGGGTTTCGCCCGGCGGGGCCAGCACCCAGCGCACATCCAGTAGATTGAGCAGCGGCGACTGGACCAGGGTGAACGGGGTGACCCGCCCGCCCATGACCGGCGCGATGGCCGGGTCAATCGCCGCCGTCAGATCGCGGTAGAGGCGCGGCTCGATGGCATCATAGCCGCGCAAGTCGCGCAGCCCGTAGACCAGGTTGGTGTTCGGCAGGAGGATGTTGGCGATACCCAGCAGGCGGTCCCGCCCCGGCTGCGCCCGCACGAAGCTCGTGACCAGGGTCGGGGGGTAGTAGTTGGCCGGGGCCACCGTCGGGTTGTAATCGATCCGCGCCGCCAGGAGGTCTACGAACAGCACCACGGCGAGCAGGACCAGGGTGCGCGCTCCCCAGCGGGGCCAGCGCCGCCCCAACGTGATCGCCCCGGCGAGAATGGCGACGGTGATCCCCAGCAGGGCGGCAGCGCGCAACAGCCCCGCGCTCCAGACCTCGGCGGGCGGGGAGGGGGCCGCCGCGACCCCGAAGGCCGACCCGGCCAGGCTCCACGGCACGATCAGGCCGACC
>JBBSEL010001018.1:0-2221 GCA_038239755.1 Chloroflexia bacterium
CGGGGACACGGGCATCGTCTCCAGGCTGCCAGCCATTGTCTATAATAAGCGCTGTTCATTAAAGCAAGGCGGGAGAAAAATGAAGAACGTATTAGCGCCTTGTTAAACAACGGCCCCACATCGGGCCGCGCGCAACCCTTGCGCCGCATGGTAGAATCCGGGTGTCGCGCGTTTTCCGGCAGCATCGCCACATCAGAAGGGGAGTATAACAGGATGGATGATCCCGCACTCGGTACCCTGAAGGCCCACTGGGACCTGTCGAACGAAGGCTACGCTGAGCCAAACCGCCGCCTGTTGATCGACCTCGCCTTCCGCCTCCTGGCGACCCTTGTACCCGGTGATGGCCCGGCACGGACCCGGCAGCCGATCTCCAGTGACACGGTTAACGACTATTACGGCGGATCGTTATGGACCGTGGTCTACCGGCTGGGCGACGAGAAACAGGGTCTGGAAATCAGCGACACCGTCAGTGACGCGCACGATGGGATGACCCCCTATGAGGCGGGGACGGTGATCTCGCCCTACGGTTTGCCCGACGGCTGGTCGTTGCGGCTGATCGGCACTTTCATCGCCCCGCTCTATGAGCACCCCAACCCGGTGAGCCTGACCGCCCGGCTACCCGGCGCAGAACGCCAGCGCATCGCCGCGATCCTCACAGCCGAATTTGGCGCGACATTCGACGCCGGATGAGATCCGGAGCGGTATATCCTGCCTATGTACCGAGGTGCCCTCATCGAACGACAGAGCAGAACGTGCAGAATCATGTAGATCCAGGACGGTGCAGGGCCGGTTAGTTGCTGGGCAGGTGTAGACGGCTGGGGAACCCCCCAACGAGTGAGGGCTCCGATTAAGCCGGATTGCGGCGGGTGCGGAGTATCGCCGGAGAAGAGGCCGCAGGCCCCTGGAGTACTTCAGGAGTTACGAGGTAGTGGGGACGCGAGGGGGAGCGACGAACCCACCGGCGATGGCGCGCACGGCGGGCAGGTAGCAGAGGGCGTGTCCCGGTCAGCAGATTTCTCTGACGGCGACTCAGGCCGCAAAGATCGGTAGTATTGGATAGACTCGGCCTCATAAGCCGCTAGTCAGGTGATCGAGCATCGCTCAACCATGTGCATCCCGGTATTATGGATGATAAGCCGGGTGATAAGTTAAACCCGCGGCCAGTTTGCCAGCAGGATAGTGCCGGCTTCCTTGGCCTGCTGGGCCGCTTGTCGATTGCCTTCCCCAGCAGAGACAATACAGCCTTTCATGAGAAAGTGCCACATCTGGGCAAATTTTTCGGGGTCGGCCAGCCGCGCTGCTGTGGCCTGCGCCGCAATGATCTTGCGGATTCCGGCCAGTTGCGCCGCCGCCGCCTGATGAACCGGGCTATTGGGCACCGATTCAAGGAGGACGTTGATAAAGGAGCAGCCCTCAAAGGTTTGCTCCTGGAACCACCCATCGAAGATATCGAAGATCGCCACCAGCCGCCCCTCCGGGGTGACATCCCGCGTCAACATCCCGGCTTCCAGCCACTCATGGACCCACAGGGTCTCGCGGCGTTCCAGGAAGGCCAGCACCAGGTCTTCCTTCGAGCGGAAGTGCTTGTAGAGACTCATCTTCGCCACACCGGAGTGGGCGATGATCGTATCGATGCCCACGGCGCGGATGCCATGCTGAGAGAACAGCTCATACGCTGCCTGCAAGATGCGTTCGCGTGCGCCTCGCACGGAGTGTGCGGCGTTGAGTGTGGCTACTTTTGCCATACCTCTTTCCCCTCTTCCCGGCAAACGAACCCGCCAACCGCTCGTGAGGGTGGGAGACGCTCGAACGATCCGCGAACACCCCAGGCAATCGGTCGCCCCGAAAAGCGCCTCTTCACGAGAAAGCTCGTCTGCGTAGTACCCTGGTCGGCAGGCAGATGGTCCCGCGTAGTGGGCCACCTGCGGAGCACGTGCAGTTGTGGCTCCGCCGGACCTGCGCCTGCGACCAGTATGACCGCTTACGTATTAATGCGGTCTGTGGGTCACCACAACTGATAGTATATTGTACATGGGCGACGCAATTTCTACAGTATAGCACAGAATTGTCGCTATACACAATTGATCTTTGGCCCAACACAGGGCTGTCGCAAAGTCCGGTAATGGTTGCCCCACCGCCCCGATCCTGGTGTAGGGGCGACCGGTAGGTCGCGTGGTCGGGTACTCCCGATCAGCACGGACACCCGACCGAGCGACCTGCC
>JBBSEL010001019.1:0-2220 GCA_038239755.1 Chloroflexia bacterium
ATCCTGCGCGCTGTCGCGGGCGAGCAGGTGGGGACCTTTGTCGGCGCAGTCGAAACCGTACTGGAAGCGTAGTAGCGAGTAGCCCCCCGCAGGAGCGAGTGCCGGGCAGACCGTCCGCGGCGACACGGTCGTTAGCCGATCGCCTCCCGCCAGCTACTCACCGCATCCCTTCCGCAGAGGAGCAGAAGCGATGATTGATGATGTGCTCAAAGAAATCGAAGCCAAGATGAAGAAGTCGCTGGAGGCCCTCCACCGGGAGCTGGGCACCATCCGCACGGGGCGGGCCAGCCCGGCGTTGATCGAGCGCCTGATGGTGGAGTATTACGGCACGGCGACCCCGCTCAACCAGTTGGCCGGGATCAGCGTGCCGGAAGCGCGTTTGCTCCAGGTGACGCCCTGGGATAAGAATTCGCTGGGGGCAATTGAAAAGGCGATTCAGAAGTCGGAGCTAGGCATCAACCCGACCAACGACGGCAAAATCATTCGCATCGTTGTGCCTGCGCCGACCGAACAGCGCCGCAAGGAACTGGCGAAGCTGGTCAAGCAACACGTTGAGGAGACACGGGTGGCGCTGCGCAACCTGCGCCGCGAAGCGCTGACCGACCTGAAAGACCTGGAAAACGAGAAGATGATTGCGGAAGACGATCATAAGCGCGGGGCCGAGCGGGTGCAACAACTCACCGACCGCTATATTCGCGAAGCAGAGGAGATTGGGGCGGCCAAAGAGTCCGAAGTCATGGAGGTCTAAGATGGACGCTGCTGTCTTGCCGACACCTGCTCCGGCGGAAACCCGCCCGGTGATCCAACCGCACCCGCAACACGTCGCGATGATCATGGACGGCAACGGACGCTGGGCGCGCCAGCGGGGGTTGCCCCGCCTGGCCGGGCACCGCGCCGGGACCGAGAACATCCGCCGCATTGTTGAAGCCTGCGTCGAGCAGGAGATCGGCTATCTGACCCTCTACGCCTTTTCTACCGAGAATTGGCGTCGCCCCGATGCCGAGGTGCAGGGCCTCCTGCGGATCATGGGCGAAGTGATCGCCCGCGAAACGCCCGAACTGGACCGCCAGGGGGTGCAGATCCGCCACATCGGCAGCCTGGAAGGGGTGCCGCACGAGCTGGTCTCGGCCATCGACTACGCCCTGCGGACCACCGAACACAACAACCGCCTGGTCCTCTCGGTCGCCTTCAACTATGGCAGCCGGGCCGAGATTGTCGAAGCGGTGCGCCGCATCGTCGCTTCGGGCATCCCTGCCGAGGCGATCACCGAAGCGACGATTTCGGAGCATCTCTATACCGGCGGCTGCCCCGATCCCGACCTGATCATCCGCACGGCGGGTGAGGCGCGCCTGAGCAACTACCTGCTCTGGCAGGCCGCCTATGCCGAGTTCTGGTTCACCCCCGTCTTCTGGCCTGACTTCGATAACGACGTGTTCTATGAGGCGCTGACCGACTACAGCCGCCGCAAGCGCAAGTTCGGCAAAACCGAAGAGCAGATCGCGTGACCCGCGCACCTGTCCCCGCCGCCATGGCCCGCGCCGGGCAAACTGCCTTGCTCTGGCGGCTGGGGCTGCTGCTCCTGCTCGTTGTGGCCGACCTCGCCCCGCTCTCGCTGCGGGCCGGGTTGCTCTTTGCCTGGGGCGCGGCGGCGCTGGCTGCGCTGGTCGTTGCCCTGGCCGCTGCCCCCGCCGCCGCCCCCGCTGCCCTCGTCGCTACTCCCCCCTCCGCGCCCCTCAACGAGACCGCGTTATCCGCCGCTGTGCCCCCCGCGCCCGCCCCACCTGCGGCCCGTGCCGGGGGGTTGGCTTCGCCCTTGCTGCTCGTGCTGGTCGGTCTGATCGTTTACGGCGGTATCGCCGGGCCGATCCTGTGGACCGGGAACCTGATCCTAGCCGGAACGCTCGCCGCGCCGCTGGTGGCGGTGAGCCTGGCCGTCCTCTTGCCGGGGCACGATACCGCGGTGTCGGCGCGCAGTTGGGCGCTGGCTGCCGGGGCGGGGCTGTGGGCCGCGCTGGGCACAGTGGCGATCATGGCCCTGGCCGGGCGTGCTGTGGGCGGGATCTCGGCCCTCGTGCCCCTGCTGGTGGCCCTGGGTGCCTGGAGCGCGGTGCGGCGGGCGGTGCGGCTCCAGGGGTTGGGCGGGCGCTGGCCCGACGCGCTGGGCATCGGCGTGGGCTTCGCCGCTATCGTGGTGATTACCAGCCCCGGCGGGAGCAGCCA
>JBBSEL010001020.1:0-2213 GCA_038239755.1 Chloroflexia bacterium
ATATGTAATTACACATAAAGGTATAAGCATTTATGTCGCTGCAATACATGATCCTGGGGTTGCTGAAGTATGGGGCAGTTTCGGGGTACGATCTGAACAAGGCGTTTCAGGCGTCGGTCCAGCACTTCTGGAACACCGAGCAAAGCCAGATCTACCGGGCGCTGTATAAGCTGCATGAGGCGGGGTGGGTGGCGATGGAGCCGGTGGTGCAGGAAGATTTGCCCAATAAGAAGCTGTACAGCCTGACCGATGCCGGGCGGGCGGCGCTGCACGAGTGGTTGGCGACCCCCCAGCCGCTGGCCTCGGTCCACGAAGCCTGGATCGGCCAACTCTTTTTCGGGGCCGACCTGAGCCGAGCTGAACTGGAACACCTGTTGCGGGCGCGCATCGCTGAGCTAGATCGGCTGATCCGCGTGTTCGAGCAAGATCTCCCGGCGAACGGCGCACACTACGCCGCGCTCTACCACGCGCAGTCGGATCTACCCTACTGGGGCTTGACCATTGATTATGGGCTGCAAAAGGCCCGCTTTGATCGACAGTGGACGGAAACCGCCCTGCGGAACCTGGACCAATTACCCGGCGCTATGCCTGAGGAGAGCTAACCCAATGTATCACTTTATCGTGGAACAGCAGCTTCGCAAAGCCTTCCGCCAACTGAATGCGGGCGACTATGGCAGCATCCTCAAGCAGTTCGCGCCCCGGTTCCAGCATGTGTTTGCCGGGCAACACGCATTGGGCGGGGCGCGGCACACCCCGCGATCCAACCGCGCCTGGTACCGGCGGCTGGCGGTGCTCTTCCCCGATTTGCGCTTTGAAGTCCAGAATGTGGTCGTGCGCGGCTGGCCGTGGGACACGTTGGCGACCATCGAGTGGCGCGATCACTTTACCCTGCGCGACGGGCAGCGGCTCAGCAACGAAGGGGTCCATGTCTTTCGCCTGCGCTGGGGGCGGGTGGTGGGTCTGCACATCTACTGCGACACGCAGAAGCTGGAAACGGTCTTCGGGCTGCTGGCCCAGCAAGGGGTGGGCGAGGCCGCTGCCGGGCCGATTGTGGACTGATTCTTTCATGGGCAAGGTCCGCTGGCTACTGACATAGGGTTGTCACACCCGGCCTCTATAATGAGAGGGTAGACATGAGTAGCCCATGACAGCCGGATTGGACATTGCCCGATCACGAAAGGAGCGCCCCCTGTGAATACCTCTTCTGCCGCGACCCTGACCGACACCCCTACCGCCGTGCCCGCCAACGACGGCGATCCCGTACACTTTGCGATGACGCCCGACGGCCCGTTCACCCTCGCCCAGGCAAACGAATACTTTGGCGGCTGGCCCGCCTACGCCCCCGACCCTGCCGCCGTGGCGATCACCTTTCCCGTCGAAGGCTGGCGGCGATCCGCCACCGTGCTGCTGCGGCAGGCGGCGGATGGACAGATCACCGGCGAGGTTTACGGAGCAGGGGCGGACGCAGAGCGCGCCTGGCAGCAAGCCCTGGCGACCGTCTCGCTGGACACCGCAGGCGCGGGTTGGCCCGAAGTGGGCAAGCGCGACCCGGTGCTGGGGCGGCTCCAGCAGCGTTACGGCTATATCCGCCCGGTGCTGTTCCACTCGCCCTACGAGGCCGCCGCCGCCTTCATCATCGGCCACCGCATTTCGATTGCTCAGGGCCGGGCGCTGCGCCTGGCGCTGAGCCGGGCTATCGGGGAGCCGGTCGCCGTGGGGGGCGAGACATTCTACGCCTTTCCCCGACCCCAGGTACTGGCCGACCTTCAGGAGTTCCCCGGCCTCAGCGCCGAAAAGGTCCGCCGTCTGCGCGGTGTAGCCCAGGCGGCGCTCGACGGCCTGCTGGATCGCGCCAGCCTCCGCGCCCTACCGCTCGACTTCGCCCTGGCCCAACTCACCACGCTGGATGGGATCGGCCCGTTCTTTGCTCAGGGGATCTTGTTGCGGGGGGCCGGGGTGGTGGACGAACTCACCGACGAAGAAGTGAGCAAGGGTGCGGCGCAGCGGCTCTACCAACTCCCCACGATGCCCGATCAGTCCACCATGGGACAGATCGCCGAAGCCTGGCGACCCTACCGGATGTGGGCGACGGTGCTCCTCCATGTCTGGGGGCGGAGCGCGGACGGCGGGCCATCCCTCCGGGCAAAAACAGCGGGACAGCGATCTCGCTAACCCCTATGCAGAAGGCGGCCCGCACGATCGTGCGGGCCGCC
>JBBSEL010001021.1:0-2204 GCA_038239755.1 Chloroflexia bacterium
AGAGGTCAAGCAGCAAGGCACCGATTTGAGCGAGGAGAAGGTAGAGCATAGCCGCATTGGTTGCACGAGCTATGCCCCGCAATTGTGCAGAAGAGGTACGCGGCCAGCCGGATGCGCCAACTCAGCACCCGTACGTATTTTTCGCACCGTACAGGCGCGGTCTGCGTCCAGTTGGTCCCATCCCACAGCCAGAGCGTCCTGCCGAGGCCGCCCGCCCAGCCGTAGCTGGCATCCAGCATGTCGACTGTGTAGAGAATGCCGGTGCCGCTCGCGACCTGGGTCCAGGCGGTGCCGCTCCAGCGGGCTATCTTGCCGACGTTGCCCGGACCCAGCCGCCCCCCACAGCCCAGGCGTTGTTGCTGTCTACCACGGCGACGCTGTACATCGTCATTGTGACCGCGCTGGTGGCGACCGGCTGCCAGGTGGTGCCGTTGTAGCGGGCGAATGTACCATTGGTGCCGACAATCCACCCATCGCTGGGCGAGGCCATGCCCACATCATACAAGGTGGCCGGGCCGGTGTTGCTTGGCTCGGCCAGCCAGGCTGTCCCGTTCCAGCGGGCGACGATGTCGCTGCTGGCGACCGCCCAGGCGGCGTCGGCGGCCACCATATCCACGCCATTAAAGGCGTGGGACCCGAGCTTGGTGTTATCATAGGCCGTCCAGTTTGCGCCATCCCAGCGGACCAGCAGGCCGTCGGTGCCGACGGCCCAGGCGGTATTGGCATCCAGCACATCCACTGCCCGCAAATCAGAGCCGGACAGATCATACCGCTGCCAGAGGCTGCCCTGCGTGGGGGCGGCGGCAGGCCGGGGGATGCTGAGCGCCTGGCCTGGGCTGCCCAGGGTCAGGGCCAGCACCAGCACCAGCAAACCAAACCATGAACCGATCAAGCGGCGGAGTTTGGGCATGGCCGACCTCTATGCTGGGGATGAAAACATATCGCGAACGATGGTGGCGTGGATGACCCGCGATGCCACCGTCGCGAGTCATCTACGCCACCAGGGCCGGAGCGACGGATCGCCTGGATCATCTCCTATATCAATACGGAGTATGTTACAGTTATGCTGCCCACATTGAGCGACTTCCTTGGCCGAACAGCGGGCGGACTCAGTGCACCGCGCCGGACGCCGTGACGGTCAGCGTCCCGACCATCCCATGCTCGGCATGGCCGGGGACGGTGCATTTGGTCTGGTATTGGCCGGCGGCCAGGTCTAGCTCCAGCACTTTCTGACCCTCGGCGGGGGCAAAGGTCGAAGTCGTGCCGACCAGTTGGCCGGCCATCGTCAGGATGGCGAAATTGTGGCGGGCTTGTCCGAATTGGGTGTCCGTGTTCGTGACCAGGAAGCGCACCCGCCCGGCGGGCACGACCAGATCGGTTGGGGCAATATGCACGAAGCTCAGGATCACGTGCTGCTCAAAGACCGGCCCCGCGGCGGTCGTGGGCGGCACGGTGGGGGCGGCGGTTGGCGCGGCAGGCGCTTGCGATCCGTACTGGGCCTGGTAGCGGTAGGTGCCTAGTTGCGCCAGCAGCACGTCGAACGGGGCCTGGTTCTCGGGGTGATACTCGAAGACGGCGCGCTCGAAATACTGCACCGTGTACGCCTTGCCGTCTAAAGGCGAGACCTCGCTGAGCAATTCGGAAATCGGATAGCCTTGTTGGGCCAGGCCGCCGTGGGTCGTCCAATAGTCGAGGAATATGCCTTTCACCGTGTGGCCCGTCTCGGCAAAAGTACGGCTGCCACTGCCGGGGATGTCCCCCTGCGCAGCGGGCCGCTCGGCGGGCGCGGCGGTGGTCGCGCGCAGCCCGGCCACGCCTGTGGCGATCACGACGAGGGCCAGGATGATCAACGGGAGGGCGACCGGCGCCCGTCTAGTCTCGCGATGCTGCATCGAATTGTACCTCCTGAAATGTGGAGGCCACGGCCTCGCACCCTGACGGTGTGATCCCCGGCCCGGCGAATGTTGCGTGATCTTAGTGTAGTCAGCGAGCGTGCCCGGCGCATCGCGTAAACGCGCTAATTTTCGCGGTCAATCGAGGTGGTGTTCGAGGGCGTAACGGGTCGCGGCACTGCGGGTGGTGACGTTCAGCTTGTCATAAATCGAGCGCAGATGGGCATTGACCGTATGAGGACTAAGGGCGAGCCGATCGGCAATCTGGGTGTTGGTGAGTCCGGCGGCGAGCGCAGCCAGCACAGCCTGCTG
>JBBSEL010001022.1:0-2202 GCA_038239755.1 Chloroflexia bacterium
CCGGGAATAGCTCGATGCGCAGGTCGCGGAGCTTTTGGCTGTTGAACAGGCCCACCAGTTGCCGTCCGGCATAGCCGTTGCGCGTCCCGCGCTCGGCCAGGGTCCGCACCAGCCGCCGCTCCAGGTCGAGCTCGGTGGAGTTGATCGACATGGCCCCGTGGTCGGTTTCGGCTACGACGATCCAGCCGCCCGGCTTGGTCACCCGCACCATCTCCATCAATGTCGGGATCGGGTCTGCGAGGTGGAGAAATAGCCGCTCGCAGTGGACGGCATCGAATGTGTCTCCGGCGAAGGGCAGGGCGGTTGCCAGGCCGACCTGATGCTTGACCCAGGCGGCCACTCCGGCTTCTTCGGCGTGCTGGTTGGCTTCGGCCACCATCGCCGGGTCGGAATCGATGCCCACGATGTGCCCGGTCGGGCCGACCAGCGGCCCCAGAGGGATGGTGTCGGTGCCTGGCCCGCAACCCACGTCGAGCACCTGCCCCCCGCTCGGCACCTGCATCCACTCGGTGACGCGGGCCTTCAGCGGCCCCAGCAATTGGGCCGCGGTGCGGAGGTATGCGGAGTCTACGTAGCCGATGGGTTGGAACATGGAGGGCCTTTCACAAAGTGTTGCGGCGGGCGGGGTCTGCTGCCACCGTCACATAGTCCACTGTAGGCAAATACCAGGAGGTCTATTTAGCGGACGACGACCCCATGCCCGGCGCGTACCGCGCCCACGCGCCACAAGGAGACCCCTCGCCGGGCCATGTCGGCCTCCAACGCTGGGAAGGCGGCGGGGGACACGGCGGCGAACAGGCCCCCCGACGTTTGCGGGTCGAGCAAGAGGGTCACCAGGTCATCATCCACGCCGGGGGCCACGGTCACCCGGCTGGTGGGGTCGGGGGGAAGGCCGGGCAGGGGATGGTCATGGCCGTCGTCAGGGCGCGGGGCAGCGGGGGTGAGCAGGAAGTTGTAGTTGCGGGCGATGCCGCCGGGGGTGTTGCCCGCCGCAATATAGGCCAACGCACCGGGTAAGGCCGGGGCGGCCTCGCTGTCGATCTCAAAGCAGACTCCCGCCGCCTCGGCCATCTCGGCGGCGTGCCCCAACAGGCCGAAGCCGGTGATGTCGGTGGCCGCGCGCACCCCGGCGGCGACCAACGCCTCCGAGGCATCGCGGTTGAGGCGCATCATGCTGGCGATGGCCGCGTCCAGGTGGGCTGGGTCGGCGCGCTCATTTTTGGCGGCGGTAGTGATGACCCCGGTGCCCAGCGGCTTGGTCAGCACCAGGATATCGCCCGGCTGCGCCCCGCCTTTGGTCAGCAGGTGGTCGGGATGGACCAGTCCGGTGATGCACAGGCCGTATTTCGGCTCCTTGTCGATCACTGTATGCCCCCCGGCGACCACCGCGCCCGCCTCGGCCACCTTGTCGGCCCCGCCCTGGAACACCGCTGTGAGCAGGTGGAAAGGCAGGTCGTCGGGCCACGCGGCGATATTCAGGCCCAGGATGGGGCGACCCCCCATCGCGTAGATGTCGCTGAGGGCGTTGGCGGCGGCAATCGCGCCGAACTGGTAGGCATCGTCCACGATGGGCGGGAAGAAGTCGAGCGTCTGCACCAGCGCCTGGTCGGGGCCGAGGGCATAGACCGCCGCATCGTCGCTGATTTCCAGCCCGACGAGAAGTGCCGGATGGGTTTGTGTTTTCAGTGGTCGCAACACGTGCGCCAGGTCCCCTGGACCCATTTTGCTCGCTCAACCCGCGCAACTTGCCAGTGTGGTCAGGCGCACCACGGCACGCTTATCCTGTTCGTCCATCGTCCTTCACCCCCTTTCTTCTTTGCTGTTGTCGCATTATACCATAGCATAGCTTGTGCCCCAACGAGTGTGCCTGCGCTTACGCCCCTCATTCGATGCACCACAGAGAACACAGAGGGCACAGAGTCATCATCACTCTGTACCCTCTGTGTTCTCTGTGGTTTGCTTCGTTACTCGGTGCGCGGTCGCCCGCCCTTGAGCACCTGCCCGGCGATGACCAGCCGTTGGATCTCGCTGGTGCCCTCGTAGATTTCGGTGATGCGGGCGTCGCGGTAGAGCCGTTCCACCGGGAAATCCTGAAGGTAGCCATAGCCGCCGTGGATCTGCACCGCCTGGTGGGCGACGCGGGTGGCCGTCTCGCTGGCGTGGAGTTTTGCCATCGCCGCCTGCTGGCTGTAGCGCCCGCCG
>JBBSEL010001023.1:0-2201 GCA_038239755.1 Chloroflexia bacterium
AATAAGATTGTACAACAGGTACCTCATACCTCATACCTTATACCTCATACCTCATACCTCATACCTCATACCTCATACCTCATACCTCATACCTCATACCTCATACCTCGTCTGCCCCCCTTGACCGGTGTAACGAAAGCGCGTATGATCGGAGGGATGTATACAGCAGAGATGGGGGCCGGGGCACGCCCAGTATGGAAGCGGGCGGCGGGGCGCGTGTTGAAGCGGGCGCTGGCCTGGCGGTTCCGCCATTTCCGGCCCGGCGGCGAGCCGGAGCGGTGGGCGCGGGTCGCCGGGCTGCGCTTGCAGGTGCTGCCCGACGTGTTCAACCCGGCCCTGCACTTTACCAGCGGCTTCCTGGCCGAGACGTTGCGGCGGCCCGGTCTGGTGCCGCCGGGCAGCACGGTGCTCGACATGGGCACCGGCAGCGGGATCGCGGCCATCGCGGCGGCGCGGGCCGGGGCCGGGCGAGTGGTCGCGGTGGACACCAACCCGGCAGCAGTGCGCTGTGCCGAAGCCAATGTGCGCCGCTACGGGCTGGCCGACCGGGTGCAGGTGCGCGAGGGCGACCTGTTTGCCCCGGTGGCGGGCGAGCGGTTCGACCGGATCGTCTGCAACCCGCCCTATTTTCGCGGCACTCCGCAGACCCGTGCCGAAGCGGCCTACATGGGCGGGGAAGATTACGAGTGGCTGGACCGTTTCGCCGCCGAAGCGGCAGCACACCTGACACCGGGCGGCACCTGCCTGCTGGTCCTGGGCGATGCCGCCGACATGCAGGCCATCCTGGCCCATCTGGCCGCGCCCGGCTGGCGGCTACGTGAAGTCACCCGGCGCGATATCTGGGTGGAAGTGCTGTACATCGTGGCGATGACACCGGAGTCGCGTTTATAGGAGGAGCATGACCGAGATCCTGCATATCACCACTGCCGCCCAATGGGCCGCCGCTCAACAGGCGGGCGCTTACCGGGGTGACACCCTCGACAGCGAGGGCTTCATCCACTGTTCCACCCCGGCTCAGGTGGTGGAGGTGGCGAACGCCCGGTTCCAGGGCACGCCCGATCTGGTGCTGCTCGCCATCGACCCCGATCGGGTCGGTCCAGAGATCCGCTGGGAAGTTGCCGAAAACGGCCAACTCTACCCGCATATCTACGGACCGCTGAACGCGGATGCGGTCACACGGGTTCACGAGTTCGCGCCGGAGCCGGACGGCAGCTTTACCTTGCCGACGGCTGTTGACAAGATCGATCACGAAGGACCCTCGACGGAGGGGAAGGGGCAAGACGCATGATTATCCTCTACAACCCACGGGCTGCCGAGAGCAAGCACCGGCTGCCGATTTCGGTCCTGTCGCTGGCGGCGGTGTTCGAGGGCCTGTATCCCTGGCAACTGCTGGACGGCAACGTGGACAAGGACGCCGGGAACACCCTGCTCCAGCTATTGGAAAAGGACCCGAGCATCCGTTACCTGCTGGTGACGGTCATGCCGGGGCCGCAGCTCAGCCGCGCCGTGCCGCACACCCGCGCCGTCAAGGCCCGCTTCCCCCATGTGCAGATCATCTGGGGCGGCTACTTCCCGACCAGCCACACCGAAGTGGTCATGGCCGACCCGGCGATTGATTACGTGGTCCGCAACCAGGGCGAAGACACGATCCTGGAACTATTGGCGGCGCTGGAAAGCGGCGGGCCGCTGGACGGGATCAAAGGGTTGACCTGGCGCAACGAGGGGAAGGTGGTCAACAACCCCGCCCGTTCGCTGGTGGACCCGAACAAGTACCCGGTGCTGCCCTATACCAAGGTGAACATCCCGCTCTACCTGAGCCGGACCATGCTGGGCACGCGCACCATCTCCTACCATTCCAGCCAGGGCTGCCCGTTCACCTGCTCGTTCTGCGCGGTGACCAAGACCTACTGGGGCCGCTGGCTGCCCGAAAAGGCCGACCGCACGATCCAGACGATCCGCTGGCTCCATGACACCTACGGGGTGAACGGCATCGAGTTCCACGACAGCAACTTCTTCACCGCCGAAAAGCGGGTCGCCGCCTTCGCCGAGGGGATCAAGGACCTGCCGATCAACTGGTGGGGCGAGGGCACCATCGACACGATCATGCGCTATGATGACCGGACCTGGGACCTGATGCGCGACTCGGGCTGCCAGATGATCTTCATGGGCGCGGAGTCGGGGTCGGCCACCACGCTCAAGGC
>JBBSEL010001024.1:0-2194 GCA_038239755.1 Chloroflexia bacterium
AGGGTGTAGAGCGCGCTCAATTGCCAGCCCAGAGAGATGGTCCACATCACCCGGCCCAGGATCCCGCCGGGTCGCGCAGGCCGGGCGGGCCTATCGTTGCGCTCAGTTGCGGTCATCGCTCGGCTCCAAACTGTAGCCCACGCCGCGCACGCTACGGATCAAAACCCGCTCCTCGTCGTTCAGCTTCTCGCGCAGGTAGCGGATATACACATCAACCACGTTCGTATCGCCAAAATAGTCGTAGCCCCATACCCGGTTGACGATGGCCTCGCGGGAAAACACCTGGCGTGGGTGCGAGAGCAGCATTTCCAGCAGGTCGAACTCGCGAGGGGTCAGATCGATGGGGTGGTCGCCCCGCTGTACCCGGTGCGTCTGCCGGTCCAGCCAGACATCTCCGGCGCGCAGGGTACTTTGCAGGTTAATGCCGCGCCGCCGCAGGATCGCTTTCATCCGCGCCAGCAAGACCGGCAGGGTGAACGGCTTGATCAGGTAATCATCGGCCCCGCTTTCCAGGCCCACCACCTGATCCTCGTCCTCGCCCCGCGCCGTCAGCATCAGAATGCCCACGCTGCCCGCGCTACGCAGGCGGCGGCAAACTTCGAGGCCGTCCAGACCGGGCATCATCCAGTCAAGGATGACCAGGTCGGGCTTAGTCGCGCTGGCCTGCTGGATGGCCTCCAGCCCGTTGCGGGCGATGCTGACTTCAAACTTCTCATAGGAAAGCGCGATACTCAACATCTGTACGATCAACGGCTCGTCATCCACCACCAGGACGCGCACCGGGCGTTCGCCTTCGTTGGCGGGTGCGGTTATCGATTCAATGTCCATCATTGGGTTTCTCCTTCATCTATCTGCGCGCCCCTGGGGGCATGTCCCCGGTGGGGTGGTGATTCCGTTGCCGTCTATCTGTCTTACATTAACAGTCTAGCGCGGCAAGGTTAGAGGAAATCTGAAGATTGATTAGAAATTGATGAGAGCGCCCTGTTCGCGCCCCCGATCCCAGGCAGGAAGTGGCCCGCAAACTCTCATCGGTTTTTAATACTTCCCCGCCTTATTCTCAAATTGGTTCGGTACAATGAGACCAGTAAGTAAACATCTGGCACATCGCCAGACACGCAATCATCCAAATCATTATCCGGTCTAGTGATCGACCCGCAATCATCCGGCCCTATAGCCGAGGAGGCAAATAAAATGGAACGTAAATCTGCTCAAGAAACGCCCGCGTCGGAAGTCCAGCGCACGATCATCCGCTCACGCCGCAAGTCGGTAGGTGACAAAGCACAAGGCGTCGTCGTCGCGGTCTCGCTGGCCGCCACCCTGCTGGGTTGGGGCTTCGCCGCTAACCAGGACGCGCAAAACGCTGCCCTCGCCGCCGCTGCCAACAGCGCCCAGGTAATCGAGGTATCGAACACCATTCCGGCGATTGCCACTGTCACCGTGCAGCCGACCGCTACCCCGGTGGTGAGCACCACCCAGAGCAGCACGACCACGACGACCCAGAGCAACATCACGACGACCCAGGCGGCCTTCACCACCACCCAGTCGTCGCGCTAGGACCCGCAGTAACCGATTGTGATTGAACCGTACCCGGCCCGCCGCCTCACCAGCGCCCGGCCAGCATAAAGAAGAGGAGAACTCTGATGTCTGCACAATTTTCGACCAAGATCACGGAACCGTCGGAGACCCCCGCCAAGAGCCGGAATGGATGGCGCTGGGCATTGGTCGCCCTCGCTGCGCTCGCACTGGCCCTGCTGGCCGGGCTGCCGCTGCTGTTCCCGGCGATGGCGACCACGATCGCCGGGACCTCGCCCCAGGCTTACTGGTACATTTCGCGGGCTTGCGCCTTTGTCGCCTTCGGCCTGTTCTGGCTCTCGATGATGGCCGGGCTGGGCATCACCACCCGGCTGGCCCGCTTCTGGCCGAGCGTGCCGGGCAGCTTCGAGCTACACCGCTTCACGGCGCTGCTGGGTCTGGGGTTCGCGGCAGCCCACGCGCTGGTTCTGCTGGGCGACCAGTACATCGGTTACACGCTGGGACAGATTCTCATCCCGTTTACAAGCAGCAACTATCTGCCCCTGTGGGTCGGGTTCGGGCAAGTGGCCCTGTATATGCTGGGCATCGTCTCCTTTAGCTTCTATGTCAAGGACCGGCTGGGCACCCGCGCCTGGCGCCTGATCCACATGCTGAGCTTCGC
>JBBSEL010001025.1:0-2191 GCA_038239755.1 Chloroflexia bacterium
CTTGTACAGCACGTTATAACCTCCGCCGGGGTGGTTGGGGCTGGGCACGGTGGTGCGGGCGGGCACGCAGGTGGGGGTGTGGGTGGGAGAGGGGGTGCGGGTGGCGGTGTTAAAAGGGACGGGGGTCGGGGTTCCCGACACCGGGGCACAGGTCGGGCAATAGTGTTCGATCAACGTCTGCCGCCCGGTGGTCGTGCTGAGGGCGCGATAATGGCCGACCGTCCACACGTCGGTTGAGCTGACCGCCGCGAGGCCAAAGAAGTCGTTATGCTCCGGCCCGGCGATATCGCCCGGTGTCACCGTCCAACTGCTGCCGTCCCAGTGCAAGAACAACGGGCGCAACCCGGTGTCGTTGACATTATAGACACCCATCGCCCAGACATCGTTGGCGGCGAGCACGTTGACCTCGCGCAGGATGCTGTAGTTGCCCAGATTGGGGGTGGGCACCACGTTCCAGGTGATGCCGTCCCAGTGCAGGGCGGCGGTGAACACCCCGTAGGGATAGCCTGCCCCGACCGCCCAGACATCGTCTGGGGCGCGGGCATCCACCCCGTTCAGCACGTAGGCCGAGGGGTTCGTGCCGCCGGTCCAACTGGTGCCGTCCCAATGGAACAGCAAGGATTGGCCGTCATCAGTCAGCGCCCCCACCGCCCAGGCATCGTTGGCAGCGTCGGCGCTGACCGCGTAGAGGACGTTCCGGTTGTTGCCCAGATAGGGAATAGGCACCACCGTCCAGCTTGTGCCGTCCCAATGCTCGACCAATGAGCCCAAGTCTGCCGTGCCGACCGCCCAGGCATCGTTCGGGGCGCGGGCGGTTACCCCATAAAGGGTATAGGTGCGCGCTCCATTAGTTGCGGCGGGGATGACGCTCCAGGCGCTGCCGTTCCAATGCAGGGTCAGCGGGCGGTAGCCGTCGGGGCTGAGCATATAGCCCACCGCCCAGATATCGTTCGCCGCGCTGCCGCTGATGCCAAAGAGATAGTTGTCGCCAGGCGCACCGTTGGGGCTGGGCGCGACCGCCCACCCGCTGCCGGTGTTGTGCGCGATCAGGGTCCGCTCGATCCCGTCGTCCCCGGCGGCGAAGCCTGCCGCCCACACATCGGTGGCCCCTGCGGCCCACACGCTCCGTAGATCGTCACGTTCCGTCCCCGGATTGGGGCTGGTGACGACACCCCAGGCGGGAGGTGCGGCTGGCCCGGCCAACGCTCCCCGCCCGCCCGCCGAACTGGAAGTGGGGGCCGCCTTGCCCGGCGTACTTTGCCCACCGAACGCCAGCAAACTGAGGACCACCCCGGCCAGAATAAGCCCAATACGTGGCGACATCGCGCCCTCCTGTAGCCGCCGTTGCCGGACGGGTGGTCCGGCAGCAGGCCGGGGTAGAATGTGGGTAGAACGGCTGCAAACTCGACGCGAATCGGAGGGTTTGTCAACTCGAACTTTAGTATAGCACCGCTAGCGAACGTGTGGAAGCGATTCGGGTCCCCAGATCGAGGATTCTTACCAGATTGTAAGCGCCAGGAGTCGCCTGCGGGGATCGCCAGTAGCGTGCCGCCTCAGTGCTCGAAGGTCAGGGCTTGTGCGTCTTCCAGCACCCACTCGCCAGGCCGGGCGTTCGAGGAATAGCGTTGTATTGCGCTGATCAAAGGGCGTCGGCCTGCCTGCATAATCCGCGCATTGGTCCGCGCCTGCATGGGCCAGACCCGGTCGATCAACGCTAGCGGGTCGGCGGCAGCCACCTGGGCCGGGGGGAGGGCCAGGTGTTCGGCCCACAGATCGACGCGCAACTGGCGGGCCAGGGACGGGTCGTGGACCACCGCGTTCATCTCGCCGTCGGTCCGCAGCCCGCGCGTGTTCAGGTTCGCCGAGCCAATGGTGAACCATTCGTCGTCGAAGATCCCGACTTTGGCATGGACATAGATGGGCCGGTAAATGAAGGCGTTGGTTCCGCTGTGCGGGCCGGAGCTGTAGAGCGCATAAATGCTCAACTGGTTTCGGCTGTCATCGGCGGCCCGCAGCTCGCCCACATGCTTGTCGTTGTCCCAGCGCCCATCCCCCGCTTGGGCGGGCAGCACGAGTACGACGCGGAATGGGCCGTCGTGCGGGCGGCGCAGCGCCGCCTTTAACGCCGCCAGGATCTCAGGCGACCAGAGATACTGGTTTTCCAGGTAGATCAGCCGTCGGGCATTGGCGA
>JBBSEL010001026.1:0-2184 GCA_038239755.1 Chloroflexia bacterium
AAGCCCCGGAGGGGCGGCAGCCGATAGCCCACAGTGTCAACTGTGGGAACCATCGCCCTTTTATGATAAGCCCCGGAGGGGCGACAGAAGTGCGTGGGTGGACATCCCTCTGCCGCCCCTCCGGGGCTTGGGTTTGGGCCGCGTCCTCCCCACGGCTCACGCCGTGGGCTACCATCTGTCGCCCCTCCGGGGCTAGGTGTGGGGTGCGCCGTCCTCCCCACGGCACGCGCCGGGGGCTACCGTCTGCCGCCCCTCCGAGGCTAACGGTCTCTATGTGTTGCGTACAACCCGCAACCCGCAACTCGCAACTCGCAACTCGTCACACGCTGCTCGCAACTCGCAACTCGCCCTCCTACTCTTGCCGCAACGCCGTCAGCGGGTCCAGCCGCCCGGCGCGGGCCGCCGGGTAGAGGCCCGCCAGCAGGCCGACCACGGCGGCGAAGATCAGCGACCCGATCACCAGTTCGGGGGTGACGACGAAGAAGGGGGCCGGGATAAAGATCTTCTCCCCGACCAGATATTGATGGATCACCCAATCGAGGCCGAGGCCCAGCAACCACCCGGCCAGCACCCCCAGCACCCCGCCGATGATCCCAATCAGCCCGGCCTCGGTCAGGAACAGCCGCAGCACATCCCCTTCCGACGCGCCCAGCGCCTTGAGCACCCCGATCTCGCGGGTCCGCTCATAGATCGCCATGATCATCGTGTTGGCGATGCCGATCGAGGCGACCAGCAGCGCCAGCAGGCCAATCGAACTGAGCATCACTTCGACGATGGTGAACAGCCGGTTGACCTGATCGAGGAACGCCTGGAGTGTGCTGGCCTGGTAGCCCAGCGCCGTGATCGCCGTGTTCACCCGCGAGGCGGCGGGCAGCGACTCGGTATGGAGCAACACCTGCGAATAGCCGTCGGTCTGGAGCAGGTCGGGCGCGCTGTACCACCACTCGGCAATCGCCACCTTGTCGGCGGTGCCCAGCACCCCCCCGCGATAGTTGGTGTTGATGCCCACCACCGGCACCGTCAGGCTCAGGCTTTCGCCCCGTGGGGCTTGCACCGTCATCGTCAACACCTGGCCGACCAGCGCCGCTTCGGCCTCATGCCCGGTGATGCCCAGCTTTTGCAGGTAGAGTTCGCTCAACATCAGCCCATGCTCGTCCGCCCCGCTGGTCAGTTCGTGGCCCGCGATGATCTGGGTCGGCGGCGTGAACAGGATCGCCGTGCCGCCGGGATCATAGATCGGCAGGGCGACGGTCTGCCCCTTCCAGGTGATCTGCACGTCCACCCCGTCGGGCAAGGAGAAGCCCACATCCATCGTCTTCACGCCCGGTACCGCTTGCAAGTCTTTCAGCGCGGCGGGGGTGATCGGCTTCGTCACCTTGGGCCGTGCCCCCCGGAAGCCGAGCGCATCCCGCGCCACCTCCGGCTGCACGAACACGGTTTCCAGCCCTAGTTGCTGGATCGTCGCCGTCACCTGCCGTTGCAGGGCGATGCCCGACGACACCATCGTGACGATGGTCAGAATGCCCACCCAGACGCCGATGGAGGTCAGGATGGTCCGCACCTTGCGCCGCCCCAGGTTGCTTAACCCGGTACGTAATACGTCGCGGAAGGTCATGAGGCCACCTCTTCCCGCACCACATAGGGGGCGACCCCGGCGGACAGCGCATCAGGCGCGGCCTCCTGCCGGGGCGTGTTGGTTTCAATGGCGACGATCCGCCCATCGCGCAGCCGCACCACCCGGTCGGCATAGGCTCCCACCGCCGGGTCATGGGTGACGACGATCAGGGTCAGCTTTTGCTCCCGGTTGAGTTGCCGCAGCGTCTCCATCACCCCCGCGCCGGTGGTCGAGTCGAGGTTGCCGGTTGGTTCGTCGGCCAGCAGGATCGTCGGGTTGTTGGCGAGGCTCCGGGCGATGGCGACCCGCTGCTGTTCGCCGCCCGATAGCTGGTTGGGCCGGTGGCTTGCCCGCGCCGCCAGCCCGAGTTGATCCAGCAGGGAGAGTGCCCGTTCGCGCCGCTTGAGCGGGGGCACCCCGGCCAGCATCATCGGCACCTCGACGTTCTCGACGGCGGTGCGGTAGGAGAGCAGGTTGATGCTCTGGAAGATGTAGCCGACCCGGTGGCGGCGATGGAGGACCAGGTCGCGCTTCTTGCTGCGCCCCAATTCCAACCCGCCGACCCACAC
>JBBSEL010001027.1:0-2183 GCA_038239755.1 Chloroflexia bacterium
AAGGGGCAATCGCTGGAACTGGCCCTGCCCGGTCCGGCCTGGGCTACCAACCTGATCGTCACCGGCGACCGCCGCCGCCTGGAACAGGTGTTATTGAACATCCTCCACAACGCGATCAAGTACACCCCGCCGGGCGGCGTGATCCGCGTCGGGGCCGAGGGCGACGAGGCGTGCGTGCGCGTCTGGGTGCGCGACAGCGGGCCGGGCATCACCCCCACCGATCAAGCCCATATCTTCGAGCGCTTCTACGTGGGCCGCACCGACGGCATCGAGCGCACCGACGCCACGGGCCTCGGCCTCGCCATCGCCCGCTCACTGATCGACCTCCACAGCGGCTCCATCGGCGTCACCAGCCAACCCGGCGCGGGCAGCACCTTCTATTTCACCCTCCCCCGCGGCGACGACGCGCTGGCCTAATTCCCCGCAAATGATCAATACCGCAAGCACAAGGTGTGGGGGCGATCTCCTGCTGGTGTAGCGGCGCACCCACGTGTGCGCCCGGTGGAGGGGCCCCGATCTTCGGGAGATTCCGACCAAGCGACCTGCCGGTCGCCACTACACCAACAGGAGATCGCCCCCACAATTCACCCGCCGCCGGAATACTATCATCTACGATCTACCCCTGGGCGGGCACTTATGGTATAGTAGATCGCCGTGCGGCGTTGCCGCGCGCCGCCCACCAACCTGTGCCGAAGGAGCCACGTATGCGCCTCTATGATACGTTATCTCAGCAGGAGACGCCCTTAGAATTTGCCGATGGGGTGGTCAAGATGTACGTCTGCGGCATCACCCCCTACGATACCAGCCACCTGGGCCACGCCCGCGTCGCCGTGGTCTACGACACGTTGCGCCGCTTCCTCGAATGGACGGGCCTCCAGGTGCGTTACGTGCAGAACATCACCGACATTGACGACCCGCTGTTCGAGCGTGCCCTGCGCGACGGGGTGGACTGGCGCGACCTGGGCGACCAGCAAACCGAACGCTACCTGCAATCGCTGGCCCAACTCAATGTGGACCGCCCGGAATTCTATATCAAAGCAACGAGCGAAATCCCGGCCATGATCCCGATCATCGCCCGGCTGAGTGACCTGGGCCACGCCTACACCCGCGACGGCGCGGTCTACTACCGGATCGCCAGCCAGCCCGACTTCGGCGCGATCTGTCACTGCGACCGCGAGGCGATGCTGGCGATTGCCAGCGAGATGGGCAACAACCCCAACGACCCGAACAAAGAAGACCCGCTCGATTTCGTCCTCTGGCAGCAGTCCAACCCCGGCGAACCCACCTGGGACAGCCCGTGGGGCGCCGGTCGCCCTGGCTGGCATATCGAATGCTCGACCATCGCCACCCACTACCTGGGGCCGCAACTGGATATCCACGGTGGTGGGTCCGACTTGATCTTCCCCCACCATGCCTGCGAAATCGCCCAGGCCGAACCCGCCACCGGGGTGGCCCCGTTCGTCCGCGCCTGGATGCACGTGGGATTGGTGATGATGGGCGGGATCAAGATGTCGAAATCGCTGGGGAACATGATCTTTGTCCAGCAGGTGCTCGACAAGTACCCGGCGGACGCCTTGCGCCTGGCGCTGCTCGGCCAGCCCTACCGCGACGAATACGAGTTCGCCTGGGACGACGTAGCGGCGGCAGCCGCCCAACTGACGGCGATCCAGCAGGCGTTGGCCCTCCCGACAGGCGACGGCGAACCGCTGCTCGATACCCCGTTCCGCGCCGCCTTCCAGGATGAACTCAACGCCAACTTCAACACCCCCGAAGCCCGCGACGTGCTCACCGAACTGGCCGCCGCCATCCAGGCGACAGCCCTGCTCGGCGCGGACATCGGCCCGGCCCAGGGGACGTTGCGCGAACTGGCCGGGGTGCTGGGGCTGACCTTGATCGAAGGCGTGCAACGTGAAACGTGATGCGTGATGCGTATTGCGTGGTTCTGATCCCTGATCCCTGATCCCTCGTCACGTTTCACGCTGCACGCCTCAGAACCCCACCGCCGCGCCGTCGGCCCGCAGATCGCTCCCGGCCATGTAGCCGCCTTCGGGTAAGCGCCAGATGATCTGGCCGCGTCCGAAGGCGGCCCCCTGTTCTTGCACCCGCACGTCATGCCCCCGCGCTTGCAAGCCCTCGATAATGTCCACCATCGTGCCGCTCTCGAACAGGACCGTTTTGCCTTC
>JBBSEL010001028.1:0-2173 GCA_038239755.1 Chloroflexia bacterium
GAGGGCATGGCGAAGCCGCACGGCCTCGCGTTCCATAAGGGCTATCTCTATGTCGCCACCGAGGCAGCGGTGTGGCGCTTCCCCTATACCGATGGGCAGCTTCAGGCACAGGGACCGGGGCAGGCCATCGCGGAATTGCCGTTCGGCACCAGCCAGGGGTTGGTGCAGGATGTGAACCACGACACCCGCTCGATCGTCTTCGGCCCCGACGACAAGATGTATGTGAGCATGGGGTCCGATTGCGATGCCTGCGAAGAGGGCGACCCTCGCCGGGCCAGCATCATGCAGTTCAACGACGACGGCAGCGACGGGCGGGTCTTTGCGCGGGGGCTGCGGAACGCGGTCGGCATCGACGTTGACCCCCGCACCGGGCGGCTGTGGGCCTCGGTCAACGAGCGCAACATGCGGGGGAACGAGACGCCGCCCGACCTGCTCACCCCGATCCGCGACGGCGGCGATTATGGTTGGCCCTACTGCCTGGGCATCCCCCTCGCGCCCGACCCGGCGTTTGGCCGGTCGGCAGCCGATTGCAACGGGCGGGACACCGCACCACTGGGCCTGCCGCCGCACATCGCGCCGCTGGGCATCCGCTTCTATAACGGCGGGGGGTTGCTCCCGGCAGGCTACAGCTACGGCATCTTCCTCGCCGTCCACGGCTCCACGCTGCACGACCCGCCCTACGGCTACGACGTGCGCTTCGCCTCGCTACGCCCCGGTCAGACGGCAGGGGGGGTGCAGGTGGCGATCAGCGGTTGGCTGGCGGGCGGCCAATACTGGGGCCGCCCGGTGGATGTGGCCTTCGGCAAGGATGGGGCGCTCTACGTCAGCGATGATGTGGCCGGAGCGGTCTACCGGGTCAGTTTTCCGCGCTGAACAGGTCGCCGGGCAGCAGGTTGGCCGCTTCTATATCGGGCGCGGGGAAGCGGACCATCGTGTTCAGCAGGTGGGTGAGCGCAGCGGCGGGGTCGGCGCACAGGCCGGAGTGGACCGCCGAGGTCTGGATGATCGTGCTGCGGGGCGAGACGAGCCAGTGAAACCGCTCGGCCTGGGCCAGTTGCCCGATCGGTCCCGCCTCCGGTCCCCCGGCGCAGACGAGCGGAAAGATGTCGAGGTAGCGGCCCACGACGGCGGGGTCCAGATCGGGGGCCAGGGCGGCGAGGCGGGCCGGGTCCAGCGCGATCGCGGCCTGGAGGAAGCGCCGGGTGCGGCAAAAGAGGATCACCCCGGCGTTGATGAACTCCTCGCGCTCGACGCGGGGGACCACGCGGATGATCGCGTAATCAAACGAACTTGGCGCGGGCATGGATCGCTTCCTCCACAAAGGCACGGGGGGCTTCCAGGCGACTGAGCAGGTAGGCGGCATAGGCGGCGCGGTGCGCCTCCGCGTTGCTGAACTGGGCTTCATCGCCGAGCCAGGTAGCGGGGATCGCCGCCACGATGCCGTCGATCACCTCCGGCGTCAGGCGGGCGTTCAGGGTGGCGTCCACCTCGGCCAGCGCCCTGGCGTAGTGCAGCAGCACATGGTTGGTGATCGGCACGAACGGGGCGCGGCTGCGGGCCAGGTAATCGGCCCAGGTGTGGTGGAAATAGAGCGCCGCGCCGTGGTCGATCAGCCACAGGTTCTTGTGCCAGATCAGCATGTTGGTGTTGCGCGCTGTGCGGTCCACGTTGGTGATATAGGCGTCGAACCAGACGATGGCCGAGGCCAGTTCGGGCGAGGGCCGCAGCAGGAGCGGATCATAGGCCAGCGCGCCAGGCAGGTAGTCGAGCGCGAGGTTCAGCCCGGCGCTCGCCAGGATCGGGGTCTGGATTTCTGGGTCGGGTTCCGAGCGGCCCAGCGCGGGGTCCAGTTCCATCAGGACGATTTCGGGCACGCGCAGCCCCAGCGCCCGGCCCACCTCGCCCCCAATCAATTCCGCGATCAGCGCCCGTGGCCCTTGCGCCGCCCCGCGAAATTTCAGCACATACAGCCCTTCGTCGTCGGCTTCGACGATGGCCGGGACCGAGCCGCCTTCGCGCAACGGGGTCAGGTAGCGCGTGGCGGTAACCGTTCGGATCATAATGAACACGTATCCTTTGCAAGCGCAGTGTGGTCCTCATTATACCACGGAACCCCCGCCAGGCGGCGGCCATAGTTCCGGTGGGCCGGGCTGTTACCCTCTCAACAGTGAAA
>JBBSEL010001029.1:0-2170 GCA_038239755.1 Chloroflexia bacterium
AACGCCTGGATCAGCACGTCAGTGATCTTGCCGCCGACCGTCTGCTTGGCCCAGTAGGGGTCGCTGATCGGGAAGCCGCTGGCATAGAACCAGGGGTCGATCAGGGTGGCGGTCTTCTGCACGCCGCCTTCCAGCACGGGGCCTTGCTGGTTCAAGAAGGTCCAGAACGGGTCGGCAATGTTGTGGCCGGTCTCCGGCACGAACTTCGCCAACTTGACGGCGGGAAGGCCGGTGGTGTCGCTGAAGACGCGCCCACGCACGTCAATGGTGTTGCCCACGTTCTGGCCGGTCTTGTCGGCCAGCTTGTGGTCGCCCAGCGGGGTGTTGCTGACGCCCGCGAAGGCGGCGTAGGTCGGGGCCTTCGTGTCGCCCGCATCGCCGGTCATGTTGATCGCAGCGGGGGTCGCGTTCTGGTACTTGCTGTCGCCAACCGCCACCTTACCGCTGATCAGTTCGACGGTCAGCAGGCCGTTGGTGACATAGAACTTGCTGGTCTTGTCGCCGCCGGGATTGTTGATCTCCATACGGCTCTTGTCGAAGTACTGCACCAGGCGCTTGCCGCCGGTGGCGTCGCTGTAATCCTCTTGCTGCACCGCGCCGGGGGTCGGCCCCCAGAACCAGGTGCGGGCCACTTTGCCATCGGCCACCAGCTTATCGGTCCGTGTCCAGACAGTGCTGAACGCCGGATCCGCGAAATCCGCCGCCGCCGCCGTGGTCGGGCGCAGCGCTGTCAGCATCCCGGCCAGCATCATCAGGATCATGCTTCCACTGAGCACACCCTGAAACAGGCGGTTGCGCGCCGTGCGTCCACTTCCAAAACCCTTCATTCACATCCTCCTCTTGGTAAGCTCACAAATTGCGCCATTGCGCGTCTGCGCAACTACTATTGTAGCAAGGGACGGTTAAGAGGCTGTTAGGGGCTTGTTAGCAAGTCGTTAGCGGCGGCGGCAATTGTTAAGAACTTGTTAGCGAACAGGACCGCAAATAAAACCGCCCCGGTGCTTGGGCACCAGGGCGGGGAAAGGGGGTCAGGCCGGTTACTGCCAGCGCAGCCCGTTGCCGTTGTGGTCGCGTTGAGCCTCGGCGGCAATGATCCGGTCCGATCCGCTCTGGATCTCGACCATTTTGCCGGTGACGAGGTAGAGCACGCGCTCACAGATGTTGGTCACCCGGTCGGCGATCCGCTCCAGGTTGTGGGCCACCCACAGCAGGTGCGTGGCCCGGTTGATCGTGCTGGGGTCGGCCATCATGAAAGTCCGCCGTTCGCGGTAGACCTGGTTATACAGTTCGTCTACCTCGTCGTCGCGGGCGGCGATGGCCTGGGCCGCCACCGTGTCGCGGTTGACGAACGCCTGGAGGCTGGCGGCCAGCATCTCCCGTGCGGCATCGGCCATACGTGGGATGTCGATCAGCGGCTTCAGCGGCGGCTCGTCCCCGATCAGGATGGTGATCTTTGCGGTGCCTGCGGCATGGTCGGCCATGCGTTCCAGGTCGGTGATGATGTTCAGGGTCGAAGCCAGGGTGCGCAGATCGGTGGCGATCGGCGCTTGCGTGGCGATCAGGAGGACGCAGCGATCCTCGATTTCAAAACGCTGCTGGTTGATCTTCGCGTCGTCTTGGATGACCTGGCGGGCCAGGACCACGTCGCGTGTCCGGAGCGATTGTACCGAGCGGTCGATCGCTTTGTCTACCATGCTGCCCATCGCTAGCACAGAATCTTGCAGCTCACGGAGCTGACGGTCGAAGCTTTCGCGGGGCATCTCGTTCTCCTTTATGAGCGGCTAACCGATACGCCCGGTGATATAGGCTTCGGTGCGCTCGTCCTGCGGGTTAGTGAAGATCTGCCGGGTCTGGTTGAACTCGATCAGCTCGCCGGCGCGGTCGGGCCGCATCATAAAGACGCCGGTGAACTCGGAGACGCGCCCGGCCTGCTGCATGTTGTGGGTCACGATGACAATCGTGTACTTGTCCTTCAAGTCTTGCATCAGTTCTTCGATCTTCAGCGTGGCGATCGGGTCAAGCGCCGAAGCCGGTTCGTCCATCAGGATGATTTCCGGCTCGACGGCGATGGCGCGGGCCAGGCACAGCCGTTGCTGCTGCCCGCCCGATAGCGCTGTGCCGGGGGCGTTGAGCTTGTCTTTGACCTCGTCCCACAGGGCGGCCTGGCGCA
>JBBSEL010001030.1:0-2167 GCA_038239755.1 Chloroflexia bacterium
GGACGGATCGTCGTCCACCATTAAAATTTTCATGCGTGCAGTCCCCTGAAAGAGCAAACAGAAACACCCAACGACAAGTGTACCATCAGGCCATAAGCCTTGTCAACATAAGTATAACGCCGATCGCCCGGCAACGGTTGTGGGTCAGCTTACCTACTATTTAACAGTAATAAAGGAAATTAGTCAAGTATATAAACGTTTGCGGCTTGCTTGTGATCGCATCAGCCACCGCTAGAAAGGTGGTGTACACTGCACCAAAGGCGGAGGGTCATTCTGGCTTAAGGTCAGCGTGTATGGACCATAGTAGGAGGTGCGTAGCGCACCCTCGCCAGAGGGACTTTCTGGTTCCACAATCTCGATATTCAGCGCAAGAGTGCGCCCATCCGTCAGGCCGATTAGCCGGGCGTGGGGGAAAGGGAGGAGCGTCTCGGCACTGGTTCTGGTCGGGGTCGACATGCCCTCTCCCTCTCGCCAAGCCAGCCGGGTTGATTCGGCAGCAAAGTGGCCTCCAGAATCCAGCAGCAGCGGCTGGTCCAATATCATAGTAGCGATCCTGCCGAGGGGATCTCCACAAGCAAAAGCTAGCCACACCCCATCTGGCCCCACACCCATCTGCGCGATGCCGGGCTGGACCCAGATTCCACTCGGGACCGCCGTCGGCAGCACTACAGCGGCGGGGAGCGGCACTTGTGTGGGTACACTATCACTGGGCGATGGCGTTGTACTGACTACAGCACAGCCCGCGATGCCCACACCAACCAGCCCCAACATCACCAGCCAGACCTTGCGCAGCGTCCAGATCCGTTGGGTATTCTTCATTGATACCTCACTAACGGTATTGTCAAAGAGAAATAGCGGCGGAGCCGAACATTTGCACATCGAGAACGGTATAAGAGATCAGCGCCAGGCTCAGGCCGAAGTCGCCGCCGTCGCCACCACCTCGTAGCCGCTGCCCGGCACGGTGCGGATCAGGTCCTGGCTCCCCAGTTCTTTCCGCAGCTTATTGCGCAGCCGGTGGACATACACTTCGAGCTGGTTGCTGCTCCCCTCGTAGTTCGGCCCCCAGGCTTCCGCAATCAGCCGATCATGCGAAACCACCTCACCGGCATTTCGCATCAGCACATGGAGCAGTTGCGCTTCCATTTTGGTCAGCGGCACTTCCTTCCCCGACCGGAGCAGGATGATCAACTGGTTGTGGGTATCCAGGCAGACATCGCCCACGCAGAGCCGGGTTTGCAGTTCGGGGGCCAGGGTCGGCTGGGTGCGCCGCGCCAGCGAATGAACGCGGGCCACCACCTCTGCCGGGTCGAACGGCTTGGTCATATAGTCGTCCGCCCCGCCCTCCAGCGCGCTCAACTTATCGGCCCGGCTGCTGAGGGCCGACACCACCAGCACCGGCAGGCGCATCCCTTCGCTGCGGATTTGGCGGCAGATCTGCAACCCGTTGCTGTCGGGCAGCATCACGTCTAACACCACTAGATCCACCGGCTCGCGCCGCAGGATCTCCACGCCTCCCGCCGCTGTCCCCGCCGTAAGCACCTGGTAGCCTTCTTGTTCGAGCAGGAAGGTCAGCATCTTGAGGGTGGAGGGATTATCTTCGATGATGAGTAACAGCATGGGCAGTGATGGGAGGCGCGCTACAGACGATCGACGACGCTGGATTGCGCAACCAGCCCGCAATCCGTATGTAATTCTAATAAGCTGGACAGTCCTTGTCAATGGAAAACGGCAGGAAAACAAAAACCGAAGCAGCGGGCCATCATCTGCCCGTCCGCTTCGGTTCCCGGCAACCGCCAAAAGGCCACCCGGCGCGATATATACTGCTGAAGGCTCCCTGACCAGGATTCGAACCTGGAACCTTGCGGTTAACAGCCGCCTGCTCTACCGTTGAGCTATCAGGGAATAATGGACCCAACGCGTGTCATTATACGGAAAACCCGGATTGTTGTCAAGGCACAATCTCTGAGATCCATTCAGAACTCTGGTAAGCCGCCATAGCGCTGTAACAAGGCCTGGATCGGCGGCGGCAGGTCGCCCTGGGTCTGCTGGTACTCCGCGAGCAGCGCCGCCGTGGTCAGCAGACCCAGCACCCGCGCCAGCCCGCGCCGCAATACCGTCTTCCCCGGCGGACGGTCGGCGCGTTCCTCCCACCCGCCCAGCCGGGCCA
>JBBSEL010001031.1:0-2160 GCA_038239755.1 Chloroflexia bacterium
GGCTACCGGCTGCCCATCCGCCCCCACCCACTGCCAGGTCGCCAGTAAGACCGGCTGGTCGAATTTGACGCTCAGCGTGACCGCCGAGGCCACCGGCCAGGACCCGCCCGGCGTGAACTGCGCATCGACCACCGCCAGCCGGGAGGGTGCTGCCACACCCGCCGCCATCCCGGTGGTAGGCAGCCCGTTCGTCAGCAACACGAGCAGCAAAAGCGCCCGTAAGAAGTTGTTTGTGAGCATAATACCTGATTATAGGCAGCCGATTCGGCCACTGTCAAGCCCGAACACGCCCGCGCCGCTTCTGACTTCTGATTTCTACTCCGGCTTGATCGCCCGGATCGAGAACAGCAGCGGCAGGTGGGCCGCCGGGCCGGTCGCCCGCCACCAGCCATCGGCATCCTGGCTCATGCCCGGAAACTGGGCGAACTCGGTATAGGGGAACTCGTGCAAAAATTGGAGCTGGAGGCCCGCATCGAGCAGTGCCCCGACGATCTCGCTCAGGCTGTGGTTCCAGTTGTACTCGACCCCCTGGTAGTCGAAGTCGGGTGCGGCATAGGAGCCTTGCACATCAAAGCGCATCGGCTCCTCGGTTTTGAAGTAGGAATATTTCAATTCCAGCCCCGTGCCGTCGAGGGTTGGGTCGAACAACTGCGAAAGGGGGTGGATCTCACGGATATAGAACGTGCCGCCCGGCTTGAGATAGTGAGCCACAATCCGGCCCCAGGCGGCGAGATCGGGCAACCAACCCAACACGCCCACGCTGGTAAACACAATATCGAACGTGCCGTCCAGCACCTCCGTCAGGTCGTAGAGGTTGGCTCGCATGAATGTCGCAGGGATCGCCAGGTCGGCGGCCAGTTGCCGGGCGAACGTGATCGCATCGTCTGCCAGGTCGGCCCCGGTAACGGTCGCACCCAACCGCGCCCAGGACAGGGTATCCTTCCCAAAGTGGCACTGCAAATGCAACAGCGACTTGCCCGCCACCTCCCCCACTTCGGCCAGATCCAGCGGGGTCAGGCTGGACCGCCCGGCCTTGAACCCGGCCACGTCATAGAAGGCCGATCCGATGTGGAACCCGGTCCAATCGTTCCATAGCTGGCGGTTCGAGGCGATATATTCATCCGACATTAGGTGGCTCCTTTGGCAAACAAAAAGAGCCTCCCCGGCGGTATACCGGAAGAGGCTCTGTTCATGCGGAATTGTCTAAAGGGATATGTTGACTGATTGGCAGATCCAGCAGTACGTTGCTGAAGAACTCGATGGCATTGCGTGCCACAGCCTGGACGGTCTGGTAGCCGGGCCGGTAGCCGGTCGGCTCCAGGCCGAAGCGGGCGAACGTGCCGCGCAGGTTGCTCCCCCGCCGCACGAGATAGCTGACCAGCAACGGCTGGCGGTAGTCGTAGCGACTGAGCAGCCGCAGCGCGGTGAACAGTTGCGAGAGCGGCACGCCGAAGAACGGCGGATCGCAGACGATCAGGCCGAACGCCTCCCCCAGCCAGCGCGGGCGATAGATGTCGTAGGGCATGAACCCTTTGAGATGGGCGAAGCGTGTGTCGATGTCCAGCGTGCGGACGGCCACGCCGCGCCCTTCCAACGCCTGCCCCAACAGCGGCGCGCAGAGGCAACAGGGATTGGCGAACCCGGCGACCACATCGGCCAGCGTGTCGAGGGTCGGGCGGTCGAAGAAGTATTGCTCGTTTTCGTGCAATTCATACATCGCGCCGCCCTCCCCTCTCCGCCGCTCGAGACCTAATCCAACCCTTTGAGCGAGGCCAGCGGCCAGAGCCGGTATTCGACTTCGGCCAGCCCCGCCGTGACCACCGCCGCGACCACCTCTTCCGACGGCTTGTAGCAGGCGTCCGACTCATCGAGCGGGACGTTGCCCTGGTCGTTAACGATGATCCCTTCCTGGCGGTACTGGCGGTTGACCACCTCTTGCGACAGCTTTTGCTTGGCCGCCGAGCGCGAGAGCCGCCGCCCCGCCCCGTGGTTCACCGAGTAGCCACTGTTCACCGCCCCGGCCAGCGGGCGCAGGATGAAGCTGTAGTCACGGTTGCTGCCGGGGATCAGGATCGGGTGGCCGGTATCCTGCCACAACGTGTTGTAGAGCGCCGGGTGCCCCGCCGGGAAGGCACGGGTGGCTCCCTTGCGGTGGACCCA
>JBBSEL010001032.1:0-2154 GCA_038239755.1 Chloroflexia bacterium
CGCGCGGGCCAAGGCTTGTTCGGCTCCCAGCATCCAGGCGTCGCGCTCTTCCGCATCATTGGTCACGTCCAACGGCAGGAGCATGATCAGTAACGGGGCATCCGGGGGCAACTCATACGGCTCATCGAGCCGGATTTGTTCGCCATCAAAATGAGCACGTAATGTGACGGTGTTCATGCTGTGACTAGCTCTCGCGCCGAAGGCCACGCCGATGGGTTACCGCTTCTTCCCGGCCCCTGGCTTCTGATTCTTGGCCGACTTCACGCCATACAGCGAGCGGCTCTTCTTGCGATCCTTGACGCCCTGGGTATCCAGCGTGCCGCGGATGATGTGATAGCGCACACCGGGGAGGTCCTTGACGCGGCCCCCACGGATCAGCACCACCGAGTGCTCCTGGAGATTGTGGCCCTCACCGGGGATATAGGCCGTGACTTCCATCCCGTTGCTCAGCCGCACACGGGCGACCTTGCGCAAGGCAGAGTTCGGCTTCTTCGGGGTCTGGGTACGCACGTTGGTGCAAACGCCCCGCTTCTGCGGCGACCCCTTACCGGCGGTCACCCGCTGGGTAAAAGCATTGAGGGTGAAGCGCAAAGCCGGGGCCTTGCTCTTCTTATTCCGGGTCTCACGCCCCTTGCGTACTAATTGATTAATTGTCGGCATCGTTCCTCCTCATGATCATCAGGACACAGTTAGTGATTATAACACACGGCTGCCCTGCTGTCAAGCATAAAACGCGCTACCGACAGACCACCGGGAATACGTGTATTGTTGGTGACTTATACGGGATGGCCGTGAGAAGGCCATTAATAATTATACACGCCCGCACAGGCAGAGTCAAGCGCGATTGGCGGCATTTTACGCGGTAGACAAAACTCGTATCGATTGCTATTCGGGAGTAACATATGCTACAATAAAGGGCCGCTGCTCGCTGCATCGCTCATCCCCGGTTGCTAAAAAGAGCGAAAGAACGGATCGGCAGGGACCCGACACCGCACGCAACCCCCACCCCATAAAGAGGAGCCGCGCTATGCAACGACGTGAATGGGCCTCCCTTTGCGTGATCCTGATCGCAATGACGCTGCTAGGGATCACCGTCTTCGCCGGTCGTGCCACCCAGGCTGCCGCGCCACGCGCCGAGGCCAGCACCACCGCCCCTGCCGCCCTGCCCGCTCTCCCGCCCCGGCGGGAGAGTCCAGACGGCGGGTGCCAGCCCCTGGTCTATACCAGCACCAACATGCCCCTGGCGATCCCCGACAACAACGCGGCGGGAATCACCTCGACCCTGGTGATCAGCAATGCACCGACGACGATCAGTAATGTAGATGTCACCGGCATCGTCATCTCGCACGAAAACGCCAGCGATCTCCATGCCTACCTGACCAGCCCCGAAGGCACTCGGATCGAGCTGTGGCTGAACGTGTGCCAGACCGGCGGGAGCCACTGGACGGCCAGCACCACCGGCTTCACCCTGTCCGACTATGCCGCGACCACCATCGGCGCGGTTTGCCCGCCCGGCGGGGGGATTTATCACCCCAGCGGCGCGCTGACCCCGCTCACCGGGGATAATCCGAACGGCACCTGGAGCCTGAACATCAGCGACGTGGGGGCCTTGGATACCGGCACGCTGAACGGGTGGGGCCTCCAACTGACCACCGTCCCCTGCGGCGGCACGCCGACGCCCACCCCCAGCGCCACGGCGACCAACACAGCGACACGCACGCCGACGAACACGGCAACCAACACCCCGATCCCCGGCGTGACGACCACGTTCACCCCCACGCCGACGCGCACCCAGACGGCCACGCCCACCGCGACGGGCACCGCCACGCGCACGCCCAGCCCGGTGCCCACCTGCGGGCAGGTGACCGTGCAGAGTACCGACGTGCCCAAGCCGATCCCCGCGTTGAGCACCGTAACCTCAACCCTGGTCATCACCAACGGGCCGACCATCGGCAGCGTTGAAGTGACCGGGATCAACATCGCCCACACCGATCCCGGCGATTTGCACGTCTACCTGATCAGCGCCGAGAACACCCGCGTCGAACTGTTCGTCGGCGTGTGCGGGGGCATCCCCTGGACAGGCGCGAACACCGGCTTCACCCTGGCCGACAACGGCTTCAGCGCCATCGGCAGCGCCTGCCCACCGGGCCAAGC
>JBBSEL010001033.1:0-2153 GCA_038239755.1 Chloroflexia bacterium
GGCGGCGGCGGCGGTCACGGCCCGGTGGCCCGCGTCGCCGGGGAACCACGCGGTGGCCCCATCCCCGGCAAAGCCGATGATAGCCCCCCCATAAGCATGGATGTGGGTGATGATGGTGGCGAAGAGCGGGGTGAGGATCAGGCGGAGGCGGTCTCCGGCGTTGGCCGGGTCGGCGGCGGCCAGGGCTTCGCTGAGCGCGGTGTACCCGGCGAGATCGGCGAAGAACACGGCCCCTTCGGCCTGGGCGGGCAAGTCGGCCCCGTGGGCAAGGGCCTGGCGGCGGTCCATAGGGATGAAGCGGGCGAGCGGGTCCATCGGGAATAGCCTCCTCAACAATCGCTGCGAGGGGAGGACCAGGCAAGCAACAACGGTACCCTACAGGCGAGATCGTGGGCGGCGCAGCGCACAAAGGGTGGACGACACTGGCGACCCTGTCCACCCGCCCGCCAACAGAGCGTGCAACAAGAACTGCGTAACAGCAGGCGCAAATCTATAGGGGTGATTTTAGTATACCATACCCGGCGCGGCGGGACAATACGCCACCGGGCCGCAAGCAGGGCTTCTGCGTGCTGCGGAAGCCTCGGTCGCCCGCGTGCTGAGCATCCAGCGCGGCCCCCTGTGGGGCACGGCGGGGCGGTGTACCAGCGATGCGGAGCACGGTGATCAGCCTGCTCCACCGCGCCGGGCATCCCGCACGCGTTGCGGAGCAATAGGCAGCGTCCTGCGCCGTCATGGGGCGGCTCAATTGGTCTGACGTAGAGGCCCTGTGTCGGCCCCCAGACTGATGTGCGCGACACCCGCCGCGCTTATATGGCCCGCATCCGATTGTTCCGGGCGTTGTGTTCGACTTCCGCCAGACCGAGAACTTCCAGGACCGGGGGGACATAGTTGGCGAAGCGTCCGCGCAGCCCCTTCTTCAGTCCGTACCACCCGCCGACCGGATTGTCCGGGGAGCGGGCCCACGCTTCGACCGTTCCATCCGCCGCCGGTTTTTGCTCGTCTGCACTCCCCAGGGCCATCCACTCGCCCGACGCCTGGAGCATCGCGTGCAAGTCGGTGAGGCAGCGCAGGTGGTAGCGCACCTCGGTCGTGCCCACCCACACCACCAGCGCGGGCGGCTCGGCGGTTTCGTCGCGATAGGCGCGGAGGTCCGATTGCCCACTCGGCGTTTTCAGCAGCCACGGCTGCTCCCGCGTCCCCATTCCTGGAACCTCCGGCTGGGTCATATGCAACTCCTTGCTAACGGGTCATGCCCCCACAGTAGCGCGTCCATACGGCGAGTGTAGCAGCCTACTCCGCCGCTGTCAAGCAAAACGTGCTGCACGTTTTCCGCAGAGAGGCGCGAAACTGCTTTGCCCGCGCTAGCCGTGGTCGGGGGGGCACCCGCTCTAACCGGGTCCGTCAGCACAGCGAATGAAAGGAGCAGAGTCATATCGGAGTATTTGTCGCTATTCGACGGTCGGGCACGATCTTCCCACTATCGGTTTGATCGGAATTCGCGTGATGGAGTTAGGCAATGCCTGCGCGTGTGGTGTTCATCAGCCAGCTATGAACCGTCAACACACCGTTCTTACCAGTCGCTGAGCGAGCTATAACAGCCCCCACTATGGGTGCGGTACAGTTACCGCACCTATCGCCGTCGGCGAATTGTTGATATAGCCTTGCAACTGCGCCACCAGCGGGGTCGCCTGCCAGCGCGGGCGGGCACCGTCGGCCCCCCCCTGGTAGAGGCCCAGGTCGATCCGGTACTGGTCGAGCGGGCCGCGCCCGAAGCGGTAGCGCCAATCAATCATGGTGAAGAGCGGGAACCAGGTGTAGCCGAGTACCTGCACCCCCTGGCCGCGCAACTGTTTGACGGCAGCGACCGAGTTGCTGAGCCAGGCGGTGCGTTCGCGCGCGCTGCCCTTCGCGCTTGTTTCGGTGATAATGATCGGCACCTGATAGCGGTCGGAGAAATCGCGGATCAGGGCGGCGAACCCCGCCCCATCTTTTTCGACCACGCGAGAGGCCACCCGTCCCCGCGCGTCCACATAAGTCTCGCGGGTGGACCACTGCGGGTAGAAGTTCATCCCGATCACGTCAAGCGGAATCGCCTGGCGAGCGATTGCGGCCAGATCATCGGGCGACGCACCGTGGCGCAACAGCCACGGAAA
>JBBSEL010001034.1:0-2143 GCA_038239755.1 Chloroflexia bacterium
GACCGAAGCGATCCAGGTCTTCGGCGGCATGGGCTACAGCACCGAGTACCCGGTGGAAAAGCTGTTCCGTGACGCCAAGGTCTTGCAGATCTATGAAGGCACCAGCGAGATCCAGCACAACATCATGGTCCGCGAACTGACCCGCTAGGGGTCGCAAGGAGAACCGCTGATGGGTGAACCTGTCATTCTCGCCGCCGTCCGCACGCCCTATGGCAAGAACCGGGGCGGGGCCTATCATGCCACGCACCCGGTGGCGTTGCTGGCCCATACGCTGGCCGGGCTGACCACCCGCGCCGGGCTGGACCCCGCCCAGGTAGAGGACGTGGTCGGCGGCACCGTGACCCAGATCGGGGAGCAGGCCGCCGACGTGACCCGCCAGGCGGTGCTGCTGGCCGGGTGGCCGGTGACGGTGCCTGCGGTGACGATCAACCGCTTCTGTGGGTCGGGCCAGGAGGCGGTGCATCTGGCGGCGCGCGCCGTGGCGGCGGGCGATATGCGCTACGCCATCGGGGCCGGGGTGGAAAGTATGAGCCGTGTGCCGATGTTCAGCGACATCGGCGGCGGGATCAAAGGGGTATGCCCCGACCTGTTCGCCCATTACGACCTGGTGGAGCAGGGGGAGAGCGCCGAACGGGTCGCCGCGCAGTGGGGTATCTCCCGCGCCGCCGCCGATGCCCTGGCCGCCGAAAGCCACCGCCGCGCCAACGCCGCCTGGGCGGCGGGCCACACCGCCGATCTGCTGCCCACCCCCGGCCACGACGCCACCGGCACTCCGCTCACCGTGACCCGCGACGAAGCCGTGCGCGATGTGATCGACCCGGCGCGAATGGCGATTCTCGCGCCCGTGTTTCGCCCCGCTGATGGGGTGGTCACGGCGGGCAACGCCAGCGCGATTGTGGACGGCGCGGCGGCGGTGCTGGTGGGCGACCGCGCCGTGGCCGAGGCGGACGGGTTCCGCCCGCGTGCCCGCTTCCGGGCGCGGGTGGTGGTCGGCAGCGACCCGGTGTTGCAACTGAGCGGGGTCATCCCCGCCACACATCAGGCCCTGGCGCGGGCCGGGCTGCGCCTCTCGGATCTGGATTGGATCGAGATCAACGAGGCGTTCGCCGTGGTCGTGCTAGCCTGGGCGCGCGAGTTCGACCCCGACCTCCAGCGGGTGAACCCCTGGGGCAGCGCTATCGCCCACGGCCACCCCCTCGGCGCGTCGGGCGCGGGCCTGCTGGCGAAGATGCTGGCCGGGCTGGAAGCCACCAACGGCCAATTCGGCCTCCAGGTGATGTGCGTCGGCCTGGGCATGGCGACGGCGACGATTATTGAGCGCTTGGACTGAGGGATATGATTCGTGATCTGGGTGGGATGCGCTGGGTTGAAAGTGGCAGTGGGCCTTTGCTGCTACTTTCTAGTGAGCTTTTAGCTGAGTGGGAAGGCGTTGCTATTCCTACCAATGGGCGCATCGTTCAGGCGAACTTTCACCGGGATGGCCCCGGCACCGCAACGACTGATTATGATCGCGCCTGTGACGTTGAGGATTATATCGCCGCCCTACCTATCGGGGGCGGCCTTGGCCTGGTCTTGAATCAGGAGCCGATGGCAACTACCTGGCAGCCGTCCGACGATCAAGCAGGCGGTTTGCTTATCCGGTGGATGTATGGGGATCCTGAGATGGATGTGCCTGAGCTACTTTTGCATTCGCCAGCACCAGGTTGGGAGCCGGAGCAAATCACTTTCGTCGTTGGATCAGCCCCTTTATATTTGTTTGATGCTGCCTGCCCTGGAAATGAATTGGATGACCATCTGACTATCGTGCTGAGCGCGGGCTCTTACGTTATTACGACTGCTTTGTACGAACCTGACGACAGAACCTCGCTCGTGTTACATCGCTTCACGCAACTTGGTCGGTAGAACCAGATTCCAAAGGAGGAATTGTTCAGGTGCAAATAGCTAACCATACATTCCTGGTCACCGGCGGTGGGTCGGGGCTGGGGGCGGCCTGTGTGCAGGCGCTGAACCGGGCGGGCGGGCAGGTGGTCATCGCGGATGTGAACCCGGCGACGGGGGAAGCGCTGGCGGCGGAACTGGGGGCGCGGGTGCGCTTTGTGCGGACCGATGTCACCGACCCGGCCAGCGTGGAGGCGGCGATCCA
>JBBSEL010001035.1:0-2142 GCA_038239755.1 Chloroflexia bacterium
CACCTCGGCGGCGATCCGGTAGCGCTGATACTGATCGAACGGCAGATCCAGCAGGTCGGCAGGTTGTTGGTCGCCTGTCATAGCTCCTCAGATGGGGTGGGGGCTGGGGATTGGGGGTTGGTGACACAGTACGAACCCCCAACCCCTAACCCCCAGCCCCTGTATGAACGTGCCAGGTGCCGGGGATGTGGACCAGGCCGAAGCGGTCGGGCAGGTCGGGGTTGGGTTGCACCACGAAGTGATACCAGTTGTGCTGGTGGTCGTACATCACGGTCATGTCGGAATTGGTCGCCGCCACCGTCAGATCATAGACGCCGGGCATCAGCGGCAGAGCCTCGATGGTGTAGTCCACGTAGCCCTCGCCCTCGACGAATGGGATTTCCACTTCGGCAAAGCGGGTGTTCGGGCCGAACACATGGACCCCGTTGCCAGTATAAAGGGCGATGCCGAAGACGGGATACCAGACCCGCGCGGGCGCATTGTAATAGAGCCGGATCGTCAGCGGGTCGCCGGTCTGGAACACCTTCGCCGGGACGCCGTTGCCGTCGAGGAACTGGGCATCGGTGACGCGCACCTCGCCGCTGCCCCAGCGCGACACTGGGCGCTCGACAGGTGCAGTTTCGCCTTCTGGCGGTGTCCCCTCGGCGGGTGCGGCGTCTGCTGGCGGGGCGGTGGGGGCGGCGAATTCGGCTTCCAGCCGGTCGCGGTGGCGGCGGTTGGCGTGTTCCAGGTACTGGTCGATCACCGCGCTGGCCTTGCCGTCGGCCCGCACTTCGCCGTGGTCTAGCCAGATCACCCGCTGGCACAACCCGCGCACCGCTTCCAGGGCGTGCGAGACAAAAATGATCGTCTTGCCCGACCGGCGGATCTGGGCGATGGCCTCCAGGCATTTGCGCTGAAACGCTTCGTCGCCCACGGCCAGCACTTCGTCGGTGATCAGGATGTCGGGGTTGACGTTGATCGCCACGGCGAAGCCCAGGCGCATGACCATGCCCGACGAATACCACTTGATCGGCTGCTCAATAAACTGGCCCAACTCGGCAAAATCCACGATCTGCTCGTACAGTCCCTCCATCGCCTTGCGGCTCATGCCCAGCAGGCTGCCGTTGAGGAAGATGTTTTCGCGCCCGGTCAGGTCGGGGTGGAAGCCGGTGCCCAGTTCCAGCAGGGCCGAGACCTTGCCGTCCACGTTGACGCTGCCCGTGTTGGGGTAGAGGATCTTGCTGATCAGCTTCAGCGTGGTCGACTTGCCCGACCCGTTCTCGCCAATAAGACCGACCGCCTCGCCCTCGTAAATCGAGAAGTTCACATCCTTGAGCGCCCAGAACGCCCGTGTCGGGGCCAGTTCTTCGGGCGGGCGGCGACGGGTGCGCCCGACCAACCCGACCAGCATATCCTGGAACGACTTGGGCCGCGCCGTGTGCAACTGGAAACGCTTGGACACATGACTGAACTTGATCACCTTGCGCCGCTCCGCCGGGGTCTCCGTCTGGCGGGCATCGGGGTGGAGCACGCCCCCCTCGCGGGCGGGGATGATCGCCACGTCGTCCGCAGGATCGTGCTGCCCGTTCAGGCCGGGCGGCGCATGGCCGTTGCCGGTGCCATTGCCGTTAACCGGCGGGGCGATAGGTTGGAGGTCAGATTTTGCCATAATGCACCAGCAGCGCTAGAGCGCGCTATAACTCCTCGCCAAACTGGCGGTGGACCCGCATGAAAAAGAGATAGCCCAACACTAAAACGACCGACGCCGTGACCAGAGTCCGCAAGAGGCCGCCGATATCCTGCACGCTGCCGAACTCGCCGAAATAGAGGATCTTGCGGTAGGCCCCGATCAGCGCGGCCATCGGGTTGAGCCGGTACATCCAGTCGATCACATCCGTGTTGGTGGACAGGTTCTCCAGGCGATAGACCACCGGGGTCAGGAAGAACCAGGCGGTGACGATCACGTCCATGATCACTTCGGTGTCGCGGAAGAAGACGTTGAGCGCGCTCAGGAAGAGGGCCAGGCCGGAAAGGAAAATAAATTGGGTGACGACGACCAGCGGCAACCAGAGCAAGCTGGGGCCGAAGATGGACCGGGCACCTACGGAGGTTTCGTAGGTTCGGTGCAGCAACAGGATCATCCCGAACAGCACCGGCAGC
>JBBSEL010001036.1:0-2141 GCA_038239755.1 Chloroflexia bacterium
GATCGTGGTGGGGTAGCATAAGTCGATCCTCCGGCATCCACCTGGTATATAGTGGGATCTTGCGTGTTCATCCGCTGCTCATTTTGTTGGCTACAGTGACCCCAGTATACGGCAGCCCCTGGCTAGAGGGCTTGACGAAAACCGTGCCCTTTATTGTTAATTTCCGTGGGGCGGCGGGCAGGCGGCCCCGGCGCTGGCGCGCGGCTCCGTCGGGAGCGCCGATGGGGTGAGCGGTGCCCGGCAAAAGGTCAGGGGGGGACAGGTCAGGCTTTGGGCTGCTTCTCGCGCCGGTAGGTGTGGGGGGTCTGGCCTATTTCGCGGTGAAACAGGCGGCTGAAACTGGGGTGATCGGTGAAGCCAACGGCCAGGGCGATGTCGGTAATGCTGCGGCTTGTGTCGGACAGCAGCCCGCAGGCGCGGCTGATGCGATAGCGGTTGAGGTAGGCGATGGGCGTGATCCTCATCTCCTGGCGGAAGCTGGCCGTGAGATGGTCGGCGCTGACGCCTAGGTGCTCGGCCAGTTGGTCGCGGGTCAGGGCCTCCGGGTAGTGCGTGTGGATGTACGCCACCGCCCGGCGGACCACCAACTGCGTCGCACTCCCCAGCTTGCGCTGGTGTCCCAGTGCCGCCTCGATATGCTGGAGAATTTCGTCTCCGGTGAACAGGGACTTGCTCAGGATGGCGGCGACTCCGGTATTAAGGCGGACCACGTCGTCTTCGGTCAGCATCTGGGCGGTGAGCACCACCACCGGGATGTCGCGGGTGGCCGCGCTCTCCCGCATCGCGGCGAGGACGCCGAAGCCATCCAGTTCTGGCATCATCAGGTCAAGCAGCACCAGATCGGGCCGTTCGTGCTCCATCAGCGCCAGCGCCTCGCGCCCATTGCGGGCCTGCACCACTTGGGCCTGCGGCAGTTGCTGGCGGATCAGGCGCGTATGCAGGGCGCGGATTTCGGGGTCGTCATCCACCACCAGGATCGTGCGGGTGGCCCGCGCCGGATCATCGGGGTCGCGCTGCTGCTCCAGCACATAGGTAAGCTGCTCCGGCGCGAGTGGTTTGAGCATATAGTCCAGTTCCAACAGCGCGCCGCGGTCCTCGCCGGGATGGAGCGCGACCATCAGCACGGGGAGGTGGGCCGTCGCCGGGTGGCGCTTCAGCACCGCCAGGATCTCCCACCCGCGCCCGGTGGCGAGGGCTTCATCGAGAACGACGGCGGCGGGCGGCGCGGCGATCAGGCGCGACAGCCAGTCTGCCTCGACCCCAATCGGCTCGACTTGCACATCGAACCCTCGCGCCTGGAGGGCGGTCGCCAGCCGATCCCGGCTGGTCTCATGGGCGGTTGCCAGGACGACGCGCGGGCGGTCTGCCGGGACCGCATCGGGGAGGGGTGGGGGGCTGGCCTGCGCGCCGATCAGCGGGAGGGTGAAGAAGAAGGTCGCCCCGCTCTCTTCCTCGCCGCTGGAATAGAGGCCGATAGTGCCGCTGTGCCGCTCGATCAACTGCTTGCAGATGGCAAGCCCCAGGCCCAGCCCGCCATACCCCCGCGCCGCTGTGCGCTCCGACGACCGGAACTCCGCGAAAATCTGTTGCTGATCGGCCAGCGGCACCCCTGGCCCGGTGTCGGTGACCCGCACCGTGACGGTCTCTCCGGCGACGGTCAGGTCTATCGTGATCGCGCCGCGCTCGGTGAACTTCACCGCGTTGCTGATCAGATTGAGCGCGACTTGCCGCAGGCGGGTGCGGTCGCCCTGCACCCAGGGCCGGGTGGTGGGCAGATGGACCTGCCAGGCCAACCCTTTCTCCTTCGCCAACTGTGCCCCGGTGCGCATCACCACCTCTAACCCCTCGGCCAGGTCCAGCGGTTCCAGATAGAGGCGCAGTTGCCCGGCCTCGCTGCCCGCCAGGTCGAGCACATCCCCGATCATGCGGCCCAGGTGTTGGGCGTTCTCATGGATCCGCTGCACATCCTGCATCATGGTGTTCGACACGGCAGCCCCGTCGCCCGCGCTCTCGCTGAGCACCATCTCGCTCAAGCCGAGGATGATGCCCAGGGGGGTCCGCAGTTCGTGGCTCACGGTCGAAAGGAAGCGGCTTTTCATCCGGTTGGCTTCTTCGGCCAGCCGTCGCCCCTCTTCGGCGGC
>JBBSEL010001037.1:0-2141 GCA_038239755.1 Chloroflexia bacterium
AAATGGTTCTGCCTGTCAACAACCGCGAAACAGGTGAGAAACGACCGGGGGCCTGCCGTTGGCCCCCACCGGCGCGGGCGGGAGCGCGGTCCCTGGCGCGGCGCGCTGGCGACATCGCTGCGGTCGTCCCCTACCCCCGGCTTCCATCCCCTGGCGCGCCGGGCGGTTATTGGGCTTGCTTACCCTGTTTGACGCACCGGGCGAACACATTCTTTATCCTGGGATCATGAATAGCGAATCCGCGGATCGGCGGCGGCATAGAGGACATCGGCCAGGATGTTCGAGAGGATCACCAGGGTCGCAAAAATGATCACGATACCCATCACCAGCGGCCAATCGTAGTTGAGGGCCGAGAAATAAAGCAGGCCCATGCCTGGATAGGCGAACACCTTTTCGACCGTGATTGAGCCAAGGACGAGGCCCGGCAGACTCAGACCGACAATGGTGACGAGCGGGATGAGGGTGTTGGGCAGGGCGTGCTTGAGGATGACGACGCGCTGTTGCAGCCCCTTGGCCCAGGCGGTGCGGACATAGTCCTGGCGCAGCACCTCCAGCATACTGGAGCGGATATAGCGGCTCCAACCGGCCACCGAGACGATGCTCAGCATGGTGACGGGCAGGACGAGATGCCAGAGGCGGTTGCCGAGGTCATTCTCCAGGCCGGGGTCGGACAGCCCACCTATCGGCAGGTAGGGCAAGCCCCACGCTTTGAAGTTCACGGCGAAGAGGATGATCAGCATCAGCCCGAACCAGAAGACCGGCATCGACAGGCCGAAGAAGCTGAACACCGTGACGGCATAGTCGAGCTTAGAATACTGGCGGATGGCCGAGAGCACCCCGATCGGGAAGGCGATGAGCAGGCTGACCAGCAGCGCGCAACTGGTCAGGATCAGCGTATTGGGCAGGCGCGACTTGATCAGCTCAAGCACTGTCCAGCCTGTGGCGACCCTGATCGACCGCCCCCAGTTGCCGGTCAGGAAGCCGGAGCCGTGAATACGAAGATCGCCGATGCGGACATCAATTGGGTTGTCCTGGGCCGAGACCCTGGCAGGGTCGAACAACCAGATAAAGTAGCGCTGGTACCAGGGCTTGTTCCAGCCCAGTTGCGCCTCGAGTTGCTCCTGTCGTTTGTGGATGCCTATCCCCGAGATATTAGGACCCTCTATGCTCCGCGAGAATTCTATTGGGCTGCCCGACACCTGGGACAAGAGAAAGTAGATGATGACCGTCGAGAGGACCAGGACTATCAGCCCCTGCAAGGACCGTCGAATCAGATAGGTTGTCATCGCAATTCCCTCCGCACCATGTTCTACCAGACGAGATCCCGCCGTTCGTCACCCGACCTCAATACACAGCGCACCTCTCGATTTCAGGGCAGCACTAGGGTTCAAGAATACTGTGTACTGATAATTCGACGCTTTAGAACAGTAGATCCTTTACTGATCATTGGTGGGGAGAAATATTGAAGTGTGTACGATTGGGGATGTGAATTCCGCACAGCGGGCCACGCAACCGCGCCGATGGCGAAGAGCGCTTGTCTGTATGACGCCGCGCCGGGGTGGGGCCTTTAGCCTGCGCCTATCGCTTCAGCCGAGGGTCGAGTGCATCGCGCAACGCATCCCCGACAAAGTTGATCGAGAGCACCGTGATCAGGATCAGCAAGCCGGGATAGAGCGCCAGCAAGGGACGGCTCCAGATCACCTCTTGCACGGTGAAGAGCATGTTCCCCCAGGTGGGGGTGAGCGGGTCCACCCCATAGCCGAGGTAGCTCAGGGTGGATTCGAGGATGATGAAGTTGCCGGTCGCCAACGTCGTAGCGACGATGATCGGGGCGAGGGCATTGGGCAGCATGTGGCGGAAGACAATGCGCCACGGCCCGGCCCCCAGCGCCCGCGTCGCTTCGATAAAGTTCTGCTCGCGCAGGGCGATCAGTTGGCTGCGGACCAGGCGGCTGACTCCCATCCAGCCAAACAGACTGAGGATCAGGGCGAAAATCGCAATCGCCTTTACTTCGGGCGGCTCAAAGCCGAGCAAGAACGGGGCGCGCCAGTCCGCAAACCAGACCCGGAACAGGATCGATAAGACCAGCAAGATCGGGAGATCAGGCAGGGAGAGACAGAGATCGACAAAGCGCATCATGG
>JBBSEL010001038.1:0-2140 GCA_038239755.1 Chloroflexia bacterium
CAGGGCTGCAACGGCCGTGATGGGAGCCAGCCCCAGTAACAGGCCGGCGACTAACACCAGGCGCATCAACATCGTCATATGTCATCTCCCATCTAAGCAGCGCCGCGCATGAACCATCCTGCTACTGCGGGCCGCGCTGCTAGTCATTTTCGCTACAGAGTGCCCGCGCCGGGTGCCCCACCCGGTCCGCTACCTTCGCCACCCATCCCGCCCGCCGCAGCGGTCGCAGCCCCGCTCCCGCTGTGCAGCGAGGCTTCGGTCTGACCTTCGCCCCCCATGCGGGTGCTGACCCGGGTGAGCCAGCCGTGGGTATTCATGGTCCACGCCGCCCAGGCTTTGATCGGTAGGGAGATCAAGATAATCATCAGCACGACCAGGGGCAAGACCTTGACATCTGCGGGGTGTTCGCGCAGATGGGAGATGCCCCGGATGCCGCGCCCGATAAAGATCCAGGCGATGCTGACGGCCAACAGCAGCCAGTCCTGATAAAGGCCGATGATCACCGTGTTGCTGAGGGCAAGCAGCATCGAGAGCGGGGTCAAGAGGATCTGAAGCACGGTTACCTGGGTCACCCAGGGTTGCCGCCACAGCCAACCGCGATAGATGGCAGTCAGGTAGCAGCGGTAGGAATTCCGGCTCCAGCGAATGCGCTGCTTGATAAACGCCCGGAACGTATCGGGAAACATCGACCAGGCTTGGGCTGACGACTGGTAGACGGTCTTATAGCCCGCGCCGAGGACCAGCCAGGTCAGGCAGCCGTCGTCGCCGGCGACACACTCGCGGCCCAGGAAAATCTCATGCTCTAACTGGGGCAGCAGCGGTAGGATCACCGATCGGCGGTATGCGGCGGTGCGGCCCGAAAGACAGGCCACGGCCCCCGCCATCCCCTGGGCCGGCACGTAGTCCAGATAGCGCACGTTCACCAGCCAGTCGGCGACGACGCGCCAAATACTGCTCTCCCGCATGTGGGCGTTCTGGCGGGTGCCCACGCCGCCGACTTGGGGGTCAACAAAGGGCATCTGCACAGCGGCGAGCAGGCCCGGCTCCCACGACGTATCCGAGTCGACCAGGATGATGATCTCAGAGCGCGCAGCCCGGATGCCGACGCCGAGTGCCGAGCGCTTCCCCTGGTGGCGAAAGGGCAAGACGCAGACCCGCGCAGTGTCCTGGTAGGCGGCCAGGCGCTCCAGGACGGCGATGTCCGCCAGATCGGGCACGATAATGATTTCGGTCGGTCCCTCAGCCAGCCAGGTGTCCAGGCACCGCACCAGGACATCCGGATCCTCGCGGTAGGAGGGCACCACGACCGAGGTCGTGGTCCGAAAGTCGTTGACCAGGGGGCGATAGCGGCGCGAAACGATCCAGCGCACCAGCCAGACAGCCCAGGAGATGAAGCCGACCAGGCCCATGGGGATCAGGTACCAGATCTGTTGCAGTAGCCGTACAATATCGTGGAGTATGTTATGGCTCATAAGGGGGATACCTATGCCCGTTCCAGCTAGCTCGTAGTGGAGGATGGGATGCGCCCGGTGCATTGGTAAGGACGAGAAGCCAGCATCGGGTAGTGGTGCTCCCCGACAAGGAAGGTTCGATCCAACTCCTGCCGGCCAACCAGTTGACCGTTTCTGCGTCTATTAATACCTATAGTAACAGCGGAATCTTAATAGGGCGTTAAAAACCCCCCGGTCAGGTACTGCAGTACGCCAGGATGGGCAAGAACTACCCGGTAGTAGTTCCTACGATCTGTCAACAAGCTGAGTAAAACTTACGCAGTTGCCTATCGACATGCCTCGCTGCGCTTGACGAGCTACGGCAACCCATTTTCTGGACCATCTTAGGCTTGGACCCGTTGGCGTGGCCTCGGCAATCGGGCGAGCTTTCATCGCGGCTCGCGCCTAGATGCTGTGCGCGTTCCGCCTGCATAGCTGTTTCCATCAGGAACTGATGGGACCGGCCTCACAGGTTTCTAACGATGGCCCGTGCTTATTGATAGGGAACAGTTACAATCCTGTAAGAGTATTGGGCATGAACCGTCCTGAGGAAGATGCGACCATCTCAGCCGTCTAGCAATGGAGCTTCCCCTCTGTTGACAATACCGTTCGGCGTGGTGGGGGATGGCGAAAGGGGCAAGCAGCAACGC
>JBBSEL010001039.1:0-2140 GCA_038239755.1 Chloroflexia bacterium
GAGGGCCGTGAGGTCCAGTCGCTCGATCACGCTGGTCAGGTAGTCGTGGGCCTCTGCCGCGGCTGTTTCCCAGGTATCATACGCCCCGGAGGCACCGGGGACCGCCCCGGTCAGCGGGTCGGTGATGATCGGGAGCGGGACGACGCGCAGCAGGATCAGCGTGCTATGGGTCGCGTGGGCCATCCGCGCCGCGTGCGGCAGGATCGTCTCGGCCAGGGCGGAGCCATCCAGCGGAACCAGGATTCGTCGTTGCATGTTCGTATCCTCCTTGTAAGCAGTGAGCGGGGGAGCGCTACGCCAGACGGAGCATCATTCCCCAGCCGTATACGTCTATTGTCGCACCGGGCCGTGAATACACGGGTGTACAGAGGTGTCCGTTCGGTGAAGCGTAGCGCAGCGCAGATGCCGGAGAACCAGGACAAAACGATAGAACGCTCAACAGCAAGCAGAGGTGCACCCGTGGGTGCGCCTCTGCTTGCTGTTGAGCCGTGTTTGCGGCAATTACGGCGTCACCGGAGCGGGTGGAGTTGCGCCTCCGACCGGGATCTGGTGCCCCAGGAGCCGACCGCGCTGCCACGGCGTGCCCAGCATGGGCAGGAGGACACGGTCAACCCCGATCCAGCCCGCGACCTTCCAGGCCAGGATGATGCTGAAGGCCAGGATGAGGAGGATGGGATTGCTGCTGGTCGAGCCGGAGAGCATGAAGGACATGTTCATCAGGATGCCGCCTGCCGCCGCCACGCCCACCAGGGCACCGAAGATCAGGCCCAACCCGACGGCCAGTTCACCGAAGACGATCACCTTGCCGAACCAGCTATAGGCCTGGTTGTCGAGCAAGACCTGCAGGAAATTACGCCACCAATCATAGGTGATGGCCGCGTGGGCGGGCGGCGCGGGGACGGCCACGGCGTTCTTCCAGTAGCCTTGCAGGGCGACGCCGGTATCCAGCCACTTGGGATCTTGGAACTTGTGCCAGCCGGCGGTCAGCCAGTCCCAGCCGACGAACAGCCGGATCGGCAGCCAGAGCGCGGCGGCGCGGGTATCCTGAAACAGGAAGCGGGCCAGGGGGGGGTCGGCCACCTGGGTGGAGGTCGTGCCGCTGGTTTCGGCAGTGTGCGGGTCGCGGGTCACGGCGAGGTAGGCCCCCCCGGCGGAGATAGCGCCGACCACAATCGCGCCGAGCAACCCCTGATCAGTCGCATAGCCGAAGAAAAAGCCTAAGAGTGTGGCGACAACGATGATAACCATTGATCCTGTTGTTTTCATGGTACTCCTCCTTCTAAAACGAACGCCCCTATCTCTATCAACAAGCCGGGGAGCGTTACCGCTTACTTGTTAGGTCTATTATGCCGCCGCCGCCTGTCAGCTTGGGTATACATAGGTGAAAGATTCGTGACAATGCGGGGGCAGAGTGTATGAATAGCCACGCTGCGCCTGGTCACCGGGCGGTCTCCCCCTTTAGCCTCCTGATCATAGCACCCCGCGCGGGGGCGCGCATCGGTGTTAGCCGCCAAGAAATGGCCCCCGCCAAGAAATGGCCCGGACCCGCCAAAGCAATGACTGACGAGACGTAATGGACGACTGAGGGACTAAAAATCGCACAGACCAACCACTGAGCGTGGTCGGTCTGTGCGGCGGGTTAGCGTGCCCAACATCAGGCTGGTTACATCTGCACCGTGAGATCCAGCCGCCCCGCGACCGAGAGCCGCAGGATCAGCCGCCCCGTCGCCAGGTCGAACGCCCATTCCGGCGCAGGGCCGGTGGCCTGGACGGTCGCCACCCCCGGCACCTGGGTGCAGATCAGCGTCACCGGCAGCGGCGGGCCGTCCGGCTCCGCGCCTAGCCGTTCCAGCGCCAGGTGGAGGGTGTGCCCAGCGGCATCGTACTCGGCGCGGGCCACGCCTACCGCGCCCCCGTCGGTCACCGCCTGATCGAGCAGCGGCCCATCGGCGGGTGGGGGGGCATCGTGGAACAGGCGGGCCAGCGCGCCATCGTCGGCCACGTTCGCCAGCGCATAGAGCGCGGTGCTATGGAGCGTGCGCGGCGCATCGGCATACGAGAGGGCTGGGCCGTCCCAGCGGTGCCCGAACGCCGCCCCGGCATAGGCAGCCAGCCGGGCGGCGGTGCGCGCATCCCCCAC
>JBBSEL010001040.1:0-2135 GCA_038239755.1 Chloroflexia bacterium
ACATCGCGTCAATGCGCGCTCGCAGGCCGGATTCTTCGGCCAACTGCACCAGCAGCCGCATCGTGTCATCGGTGACCCGGTGCTTGGAGTAGTCGAAATACAGCCCTACCGCCTCGGCGGTCAGGCGCTCCCCACGCGCCGGATCGTCCGCGAACAGGGTGCGGAGGTGGGTATCTTTGATCGTATCGTAATGCGCCTTGAGCGCCTGCCAGGCAGGCCGTCCCGTCAAGGGGGTGCCAGTGGTCATAGTAGCTGCCTCCTCCAGAAGATTCGATGGTGCATTCATCGGTGTCTGGGGGGTCTTGCAGCACAAATGAGGCCACCAAATGCGGAGAGAGCGCTAAAAGAGGCGTTGTTCCAGCAAAGCACGTTCGGCGGGGTTGGTGGTCAGGGCAAGGGCCTGGGCATCGGCGGCGCGAGCTTCGTCGGGGCGGTCGAGCGCCCGCAGGAAGTCGGCGCGGGTGGCGTGGTAGAGGTGATAGCGGGCGAGGTCGTCGGCCAGAGACTCCACCTCGGCCAGCGCCGCTGCCGGGCCGACCACATAGCGGTAGGCGATGGCCCGGTTCAGCCGCACCACCGGCGACGGCTCCCAATGGAGCAACCCGGTGTAGAGCAGACAAATCTGGGTCCAGTCGGTGGCTTCCCAGGTGGGGGCTTCGGCGTGGCAGGCCGCGATTGCTGCCTGAAGCTGGTAGGGGCCGGGGCGGCGCATCAGCAGCGCCTGAGCGACCAGATCGCCCGCCGCCGCAATGGCGGTATGGTCCCAGCGCGCCCGGTCCTGCTCGCGCAGGAGCACCAGTTGCCCCGCCGCGTCGAAGCGGGTCGCCGCCCGTGCCTGGTGCAGGCGCATCAGGGCGAGCAGCCCCAACGCTTCTGGCTCGTTGGGCAACAGTTGGACCAGCACTCCGGCCAGCCAGGCCGCGTCATCAGCCAGATCGCGCCGCACCGCCGCGCCTTGCGTCGCCAGGTAGCCCTCGTTGAACAGCAGGTAGAGGACGGTCAGCACACCGTTGAGCCGGGCCTGGAGGTCGGCCCCTTCGGGCACGCGGTAGGGGATGCGTGCCGCCACGATCTTGCGCTTGGCCCGCACAATGCGCTGGGCCATTGTCGCCTCGCTGACCAGGAAGGCGCGGGCGATCTCGGCGGTAGTCAGGCCGCAAACGGCGCGCAGGGTCAGGGCGAGTTGGGCTTCGCGGGCCAGCGCCGGGTGGCAGCAGGTGAAGATCAGCCGCAGCCGGTCGTCCATCTCGCGCACGGTGGTTAGCACCGGCGAGTTGTCCAGCAGGGCCAGTTTTTCCCAGTAGCGGGTTTCGCGCCGCCAGCGGTCCACGGCTTTGCGCCGGGCCGTGGTCAGCAGCCACGCGCCGGGGCGATCCGGGATGCCCTCCTGCGGCCAGTGTTCCAGCGCCGCCAGGAGGGCATCCTGTACCAAATCCTCGGCCTTGTCGAAGTCGCCGAGGAGCCGGACCAGGGACGCGGTAAGCCGACCCGCCTCTTCCCGAAAGATCCGGGCGAGGGCTGCATCGGTGGTGAGCCGGGTCGCGTCGTCGGTCATCACATCTCGATGATGGGCCGGATCTCCACCCGGTCGCCGGGCGGCCAGCTTTGGGCCAGGGCGATGGCGGCATCGAGATCAGGCACATCGATAATAGCGTAGCCGCCGACATTCTCTTTGGCTTCCATGAACGGGCCGTCGGTGACCATCGGCTGGCCGTTTTCGCGCCAGACCGTGGTCGCGGTGCGGGCCGGTTGCAGTTGGTGGCCGCCGACGATCTGACCCGCCTGTGTGCGCTCGCCCCACCACTGGCCGATCGTCTGATACATCTCGGCCACCTTCGGATCGCTCATGTCGCCCATCTCATCGCCCAGCAAGAACAGCATATACTTCATGGTTGTCTCCTTATCCTAGATCATGCTCATCGTAGCCGTGCGGGTCAACATCCCGCTCACTATATACGACGAACGCCGATTCTCAAATTCGACAACTCTCCTCATCTTGTCGGGGCAATTTTTGCAATTGCTTTCCCGCCTACTTTAGCAGACCCCTCCGGTTTCTGCAACCGGGGTGGTGATGTACAATGCAGGGTCAGTCGGTACGAACCACCCCTCTCCGGCTGTCATCCTGAGCGCCGCGC
>JBBSEL010001041.1:0-2130 GCA_038239755.1 Chloroflexia bacterium
ATGACGCGCTGCCACTGGCTGTCGAGGGTGAACGGGTAGGCGAAGATCTGCCCCTGGAATGGGGTGCCTCGCGCCAGGTAGAGCACGTCGGCCCAGGTCTTTGGCTCGCCCCAGTAGTAGACGTAGCCACGCACGAAGCGATAGACGAGGAAGAGATAGGGGGTGAGGCCGAGAGCGAACGCGCCCAGGCCCAGCGCCCAGCGCCGCAGCCGCGCCCCCAGCGGCTCACTCCGCCGCGCCGTCACCTCCAGCACCAGTAGAAAGAGGCCATAGCCGGGGGCGAGCATGATCGTCGTGCCGTGGTGGGTAAAGCTGAGGCCGAGGACCAGCCAGAACCCGGCCCACAAACGGGTCTGCCCCGTCGCCCGCCAGGCCAGCAGGAGGGCCACCGCCAGCGCCACCAGCAAGGCATTTAGCGCATAGCTGCGGGCCACCAGCGCCTGCGCCCACAGCGTACCCGCCGCCGCCAACAGCAACCCGGCCCCCACCCCAACCACGGCGCGCGCCAGGGGTGGCACGTCTGATGCATGTTCAGACGTAGGACCCGCCCAGCGGGCGGCAGCCGGGTAACCCAACAGGTGATAGACGATGCCGGTGACGATCCCACAGGCCAGCGCGGCGTAGACCGCCGAACTGAGGTTGACCCGGTAGGCCACATCACCCACCGGCAGGAAGGTAAAGAGCTTGTTGAGCAGGGTATAGAGCGGGTAGCCGGTGGGATGAGGCACGGCCAGGATCGCGCCGGTGAACTGGAACTCGCCGCTGTCCCCGACCAGCACGCTGGGGGCGAGGGTCCGCAGGTAGAGAACGAGCGCGATAAGGGTGGTAATCGCCCCCGCCGCGAGGGGCAGCCGGGGCGCGGTCATAACGGAGCGATGGGGGGCGGGCGATGCCAAAGGTGCGTGTCCTGCCAGCTAAATTAGCCGCACCCCGGCAGGCCGAGGCCATTGCCGCAGTCGGGGGCTTGTGGTATAGTACACACCATACCACAGAGATAGAGAGGCCGCAAGTTGCGCATTGGCATCGTCACGGATATTCACGCTAACCTAGCCGCGTTTGAGACGGTTCTGGCCCAACTAAAAGCGCAGGGCGCTACCGAGCGGCTGTGGTGCCTGGGCGATGTGGTGGGCTACGGCCCCTTCCCCAACGAATGCCTGGACATGCTACGCGACTATGAGCATGTTTGCCTGCCCGGCAACCACGACTGGGGGGCGATTGGCCGGGCCGACCCCAACCTGTTCAACAACGAGGCGCGCTTTGTCCTTGACTGGACCGCCGAGCACCTCACCCCCGATAACCGCGCCTATCTGGAAGCCCTGCCCGACATCATCCACATGCCCGATGTGCCGTTCACCCTGGTCCACGCCAGTCCCCGCGATCATATCTGGGAATACTTGCTGGAGCCGCAGGAAGCCGCCGAGTGCTTCCCCTACTTCGAGACGACCTACTGCCTGGTCGGCCACACCCATGTGCCCGCCGTCTTTCGCCAGGTGCCGCCCGAAGGCGAGATCAAGATGATCCTGCCGGAACCGAGCGAGGCGGTGCGCCTGACCACCATTCGGATGATCATCAATCCCGGCAGCGTCGGCCAGCCCCGCGACCACGACAACCGCGCTCACTACGCCATCCTCGACACCGACGAGAACACCCTCCATTTTGGCCGGGTCGAATACCCCATCGCCGTCACCCAGGGCGCGATGCAAGCCCTGAACTTCCCCCGCCGCCTGATCACCCGCCTCGACTACGGGTTCTAACCCCCGGCGCAATCTAACGCTGCCCTGGCAGAGGCTCGTTCCCAACGATTAACGCCATGTGTAGGACACGGCTCTGCCCGTGGATGGTCGGGTGTCCGTAATATCGGGGCAGCCCGACCATCCACGGGCGGAGCCGTGTCCTACAGACGGTACGGAGTTATGAACGGATCTCAGCGGCGCGCGGCGGACCTACCCCAGTGGCGAAATCCAGATGACGGGCTTGGAGGGAGTGCAGGCATCTTCCCCGGCGGCCACGCGCTTGACGGTGGTGACTACTTCGCGGGTCCACTCGACGGCGACGACGGGGCAGCCCAGTTCAGCCTGGAGCGTGTCGAACGTCCACTCGTCCAGGGTGCGGATGCCGCCGAAGTCGAAC
>JBBSEL010001042.1:0-2129 GCA_038239755.1 Chloroflexia bacterium
AGTATCTAGCCGGAACCAGCCTGGCCTACCAAGCCAAAAGCATCCCTCCGCACGATCTCTATCTGGAGGTCGCCGCCGAACACGGCATTCTCGGCCTGGTTGTCGTGGGCGGCCTGTTGCTGACCGCCTGGCGCGCGTTGATGGAGGCGCGCCGCCGGTTCTTTGCCAGTGGCGACCGGCTCCAGGGGGAGTTGGCGGCCTGGATGGCAATCGGCCTCTTTGGCTACCTGGTCAGCAGCCTGTTCTTGCATGGTGCCTATCTGTATATGCTCTGGCTACAAGTTGCGTTGATTATCGCGCTGCGTCAGTTGGCTCGTGCCACCACGCCCGCTCCCGCGCTGCCCGAAAGGAGCTAACCTGTATGTCATCATCGGTGATTATCTTGGCATATCACCACATCGCCAACCCGGGCAACCCGGATCTTGCGCCCACGGTGATCGATGCCTATCCACCCGATTTTGAGGAGCAGATGCGCCATGTTGCGGCGCATTACAATGTGATCTCCTCGCGGGACCTGGTACGAGCGTTGCGCGAGGGTTATACCCTCCCGCCACGGGCCTTGATCATCACCTTTGATGACGGTTACATGTGCTTCAAGGACACCGCCTTCCCGGTGCTCCAGCGCCTCAACCTGCCATCCACCCTCTTTGTGCCCACCGACTACCCCGACAAGCCGGGCACGCTGTTCTGGTGGGATGCGATCTACCGATCGCTGACCCAGACCCCCCGGCAAGAGATCACGGTGCCGGTGCTGGGGCGGCTACCCCTGACCACTGCGGAGGAGCGATTCACGGCGTTCAACCGGGTCGTGCCGCACTTTGAGCGCCTGCCCGAAGCGGAGGCCGCCCAATACACCCGGGCCCTGCTCGAGTATTGCGGCCTGGAGCCGAACACGACCCGTTACATGCTCAACTGGGAGGAAATACACGACCTGGCTGAGCAGGGGGTGAGCATCGGGGCACATACCCGCCACCATACCGTGCTAGCCCAGGCGACAGCGGAGCGGGTACAGGCGGAAGTCGAGGGATCGTGGGCCGACTTGCAGGAACACCTGCCCGACCCGTTGCCGATCTTCTGCTATCCGACCGGCCTCCCCCACGCGGTGAACCAGACCGCCGCCGATGCGGTGCGTAAGGCCGGGTTGGCCGGAGCCTACACGATGGTTTCGGGCCTGAACGTCATCGGGCGCACCGATCCTTTTTACCTCTACCGGATCGGGATGGAGGCGGGCGAGTCGTTCCGCAAGTTCACCCTCAAGCTGACCCCCGCCGCCCGCGCCTACCGCAACCTGAAGCGCCTGCTCAACCCCGCCGCCGCCGCCGCCACCCGCTTTTCAACCGAAGTCAGTGGGGGCCAGGCGGGGGGCCGGGCCGGGCAGACCCACATGGGCTAGCTGCTCGTGTGCGGGCGCTGCCGGATGGTCGAGGCCGGACGGCTGACGAGGGCCCGCTCCTCCCGTATCCAGCGGTCGATCCAGGAACTGGCCGGGCGCTGCCACCACGCGACCAACGAACTGCACCAGAAATTATCAGAGGCCGGTGGGCCGGGCGGGGTCCTGTCGGCCCGGCGCAAGGCCATGCGCGCCAGCATGACCGAAATCAACACCGGCAGGAGTGTGCGCGGCAGGCCGGTGGCGGCACAGCCCCGCGCCAGGAAGTGGGCGATGTGCGGGGTCAACCAGTTGGGGCTGCTGTAGGCGCGGCGCAAGGCGGCATGGGGTAGTTCCCAGCCAAAAGGCCGCCAGGGCAGCTCCAGCGCATAGGTGGTGCTGAATAAGAGCATGTCGAAGCCGGGCAGGGTGACGGGCCGGTAATATTCCCAGTCGATTACATAGAGGCCCCCACTGTGGGGCAGCAGCAGATTCGCCACCCACAGGTCGCCGTGTTCTGCCGTCTCGGCCAGCGGCATCCCCAGGTGAGCGCGGGCCTGGGCCAGCGTCGTCTCCAGTATGTCGGGGGGCAGCGCCTGGGTCCCGAACTGGGCGACAAAGCGCCGCAGCGGGGCTTCGATGGCCTCTTCGAGCAGCGCGGCATCGAACGGGCGGGGTGGTTGGCGGGTGGCGGCGGCAAAAGGGGCCAGCCAAGTGCCCGCCCGTTCAAAATGAAGCGCCGCCAGCCGTCGCGGCCAGA
>JBBSEL010001043.1:0-2128 GCA_038239755.1 Chloroflexia bacterium
ACTCTTCTAACAACTAATATACCTTGAAATAGATATAATTTGGAGGATACCGGCGTTGCCACGTTCGAGATTTTGCTGTAGGGGCGAGCGCCGCTCGCCCTGTTCGAGTGTCCGCGCTGTTAGGCCGGCCCTTTGGAGGCTACAGGAACAGAGCGGACGCTCCACCAGGCGCACATGTGGGTGCGCCGCTACAGCAGCACTGGGTTTACCGGGGCCGAGGCGACCGCGCATAGCATTTAACCTCTATTCGCGCTATACTATTAACAGGGTGCGGTGGGTGCTGCATCCGGGATACACTGAGGCGTGGAGGAACTAACAGGTGAGCAATACAGAGGGAGCGGCAGCCGGGGCCGGTGAAGGCGAACGCCCGGTGCGGGTTCTGGTCGTGGACGACGAGCCGCTGATTGTGCAAATGTTGAGCATCGCGCTCTCCTATGAGAAGTTTGAAGTCAGCATCGCCCGTAACGGGCTGGAAGCCATCCAGCAGGCCAGCGCGACCAAACCCGACCTGGTCATCCTCGACTGGATGATGCCCGGCCTGGACGGGCTGGAGGTCTGCCGCCGCCTGCGCAGTGGGGGCGGGGTGGGTATCCTGATGCTGACGGCGCGGGGTGAGGACGAAGATCAGGTGGTGGGCCTGGAAAGCGGGGCTGACGACTACCTGATCAAACCGTTCACCCTGCCGGTCCTGCTGGCGCGGATGAAGGCGATCCTGCGGCGACGGGGGATCAACCTGCAAAGCACCCTGCGCGCCGGGGACGTGCTGCTCGACCGCCAGACCCACCGGGTCCAGCGGGGGGAGCGCCCCATCGATCTGACCCCCCGCGAGTTCGACCTGCTAGAGATGCTGCTCTCGCACCCGCGCCAGGTCTTTTCGCGGGAGGCGATTGTCAACCGGGTGTGGGGTTACGATTATTTTGGCGACACCAACGTGGTTGATGTCTACATCCGCTACCTGCGCGAGAAGCTGGGAGACGAAGAGCGGGTCTTGATCCGTAGTGTGCGCGGGGTGGGCTATAGCCTGGAGCCGACCGATGATCGGGAGTGATGAGGCCGGGCGCGTCCCCGCGCCCCCACCGCCGCGCCGCCAGGGGCCGCTGGGGATGCTGCTCTGGAACATCCCCCTGGGCTGGCAACTGAGCGCGCTCTACACGCTGCTGCTGGCGGTGACGCTGGCCCTTGTCGGTGCGCTGGTCTACACCCAGCAAGAGGGCTTCCTGGTGCAGGATGCGGCGGATCGGTTAGAGCAGACGGCGACCCGGCTGGTGGCGCGCCAGCCGCCCCGGTTCCTTGACAGGACGAACACGGCACCCGGCGCGGTGGTGTTGGGCACGGTGGTGCCGAACGGGGGGACGACCGACCCCAACGTGCCCGATCGGGGCGGCGGCGGGCCGCGTTTCTCGACCCCGGCGGACCTGCTGGAGAACCTGATCCGGGGGCTGAGCGGCCCCGCCGTCACCGTGGCCGTGCTGGACACGCAGGGCACCGTGATCACCTCTACCCAGGGCTTGCCGGGCGAAACCCCGCCACTGGTGGAGGCTGTGACTCCCCAGCAGGCCGCGACCGCCCTCCAGAGTAAGCCGCCGGTGCATTGGATCGCCCAGCGTACCGACGGCAGCCGCCAGGTGGTCGTCCTCATGCCAGTGGTCTGGCGCGGCCCCGCCCCAACGGGCACGGTCACGCCGACGACCTATTTGCTGGAGCAATCGGCCTCGCTGGCCGCCACCGATGCCGCCCTGGAACGGCTGGGCACCTACTTGCTGTTAGGCGTGCTGGGCGGCACCATCGCCGGGGTCATCCTGGGCATGGTTGTCACACGGGGCGTGTTGCGCCCGCTCGATCAGGTCGCCACCACCGCCGAAGCGATTGCCGGGGGCGACCTGGCCCGGCGCTTGCAACTCCCCGCCGGGCGCAACGAGGTGGCCCGCCTGGGGCACACCTTCGACTACATGGTCGGGCGGCTGGTCGCCACATTGGAGGCGCAGCGCCGCTTTGTGGCCGACGCTTCGCACGAACTGCGCACCCCGCTGACCTCGCTGAAAGGGCTGACCGAAATCCTGATGATCGGGGCGCACGGCAACGACAGCCGGGTGATCGAACAGTCGGCGCGGGCCATCCACGACGAACT
>JBBSEL010001044.1:0-2126 GCA_038239755.1 Chloroflexia bacterium
CACCGGCCCGCCGTTCATTCGGCGCGGGTCGGCAGATCGAGGGCGGCGAGCGCAGCACGGGTGGCCGGGGCCAGGGCGGAGTGCTGGGCCAGGTCGGCCTGGAGGGTGACGAGATCGGCGGCGGTATCCGCATCGTACCAGGCGGGTAGCAGGGCCACCCGCAGCCCGGCATCCTGGGCGGCGGCCAGGGTGGCCGCAGTCACCTGCTCGGTGCTCCAGGGGATGCCGGTGAACAAGGCGGGTTGCGGCGCTTTCATGCCGATCAGGTAGTAGCCACCGTCGGTGCAAGGGCCGAGGACCACATCCACGTCGGGGCGACGCAGCGCGGCAAAGGCCCCTGCGACCTGGGCGGGGGGGAGGGTCGGGCTGTCGCTGTCGATCATGACGGCGAGGCCGTAGCCCAGCGCGGCGGCCTGGGTGGGCAAGTGCGCCAACCGCTCCCCCAGGTCGGCCCCTTGCTGGGGCAACAGCACAAACGTGGGGGGCAACCGCGCCCGAAAATACGGCTCGGCGTCAGCGGGGGCATAGGCGAGAGCGGGCACCGCCCGCCCATCCAGCGCGCAGGCCGCCGCCACCAGGGCGATGGTGTCGGCCAAAAACGCCTGATAGAGCGCCAATGCCTCATCGGGGGCCAGCGGCGGGCACAGCCGGGTCTTGACCGCGCCCCGGCTCGGCTGCTTCGCCATAATAATCAATAGACCCGGCTGTGTATCGCTCACCGATCCTCCGTTGCCCCTCTTTGTCGCGCATTATAGCATACTTTGTACACGGGGCGCGGGGATCCGAATCGCCTGCCACGCCGTACACTGGTAGTGGCGTGGTATAATAGAGCGACCACAACAGGAGGCCATCATGATCGGCACAAACCGCAGGCAGGTGATCGAGGCGGGCCTGGCCCGGCAGGGCGGCGACCCGTTACAGCAGGTCTACCACGCCCCCCTCGGGGTGTACCTGGAACGCGAGGGGTTGCACCTCGTCATCGATCCCGACGCCCCGCACTGGCTGGCGACCAACGCGGTGGGGGCGCAGGTGTTGCGGCTGTGCGACGGGCGGCGCAGCGTGGGCGAGGTCGCCGCCGCCGTGGCCCAGACCTGGAATCTCCCCCTGGCCCAGGCCACCACCGACACGGTGGGGTTCCTGCAAGACGCAGTGGAGATCGAATTCGTCAGCCGCAAGCCGGTGTTGCAGCCCGCCTATCCGGGCCGGGCCGCCACCGTCGCCCCCCATCGCTTGAGCGAACTCTACGTCTTTGTCACCAACGACTGCAACCTGCGCTGCACCCACTGCTACGTCTCGTCGGGCGACTATGTGCCCCCTGACGAGATGACCACGGCGGATCTGATCCGGCTGGTAGACGAAGCGCGGGCATTGGGGGTGGAGCGGTTCTATTTCACCGGTGGCGAGCCGTTCATGCGCCCCGACATTTTCGACCTCATTGAGTATGTTTGCGCCGAGTCGGAACTGATCCTGCTGACCAACGCCACCTTCTTCAACAAGAGTATCCTGGCCCGGCTGACCGAAGTCGCGGAGCGGATCAACGGTGCCCCCGGCACAGCCCCGCTGCGGCCCCCGCGCCTCCACTTCCAGGTGTCGGTGGACGGCCCCGACACCGAGTTGCACGAACTGGTACGGGGCAAACGCACCTTCGCCCGCACTGTCCAGGGCATCCGCGATCTGGTGCGGATCGGCCTGACCCCAGTGATCAGCACGGTGATCACCACGCACAATATGGACCGCATGGCAGAGACGACCCGCCTGCTGGGCGGATTGGGCGTGCGCGAGCATCACATCCTCTGGCTGCAAGAGCGCGGGCGGGCCTACGACAACAACGACCTGCTCATCCCGCCGGAGAAGGTCACCGCGATCATGCGCGAACTGCGCCCGGTGGCCGCCGAACTGGGCATGGTCATCGACAACGAGACGAGCCTGCGGGTGCGGGTGCGCGGCAAGCATGGCCGCAAGACCGACCTGTGCAACTGCGGCTACGAAAGCCTGGATGTGTTCAGCGACGGCCAGGTCTATCCCTGTGTCTGGTTTAGCGGCGCGCCCAGCCTGGCTTGCGGCTCGATCCGCGAACGCTCTCTGCGCGACATCTGGCTGAATTCCCCGATCTTGCAAGAGATCCG
>JBBSEL010001045.1:0-2124 GCA_038239755.1 Chloroflexia bacterium
CCTGAAGTTCGTCGTCAGCGACCCCGCCCCCGACACCGACGACGAGCAGCGGATGCTGGATCTGGTCAACGCCGAGCGGACCAAGCGCGCCCTCTCCCCCCTGGCGATGGACACCACCCTGCGGGCGCTGGCGCGGGGCTATGCGCTGGACCTGTTCGCCCGCGGCTACTTCTCGCACACGTCCAAGGAGGGGCTGTCGCCGTTCGACCGGATGCGCAACGCCGGGGTGATCTATAGCCTGGCCGGGGAGAACCTGGCGCTGGCCCCCACCCTCGACCTGGCCCATGATGGCCTGATGCAGAGTCCCGGCCACCGCGCCAACATTCTCAACAGCGGCTTCCGCAAAGTCGGTATCGGCGTGCTAGACGGCGGCGTCTACGGCAAGATGTTCGTGCAAGAATTCACGGATTGAGCGACGAGTGCTGAGTGCTGAGTGGGAAAGAGATAACGCACGCGCAGGCAATTGCGTATATAGATAGGGCCGCTGTATTTCGGCTGGTGGGATCAGGCCGGGTAGGGGCGCACCGACGTGTGCGCCTGCTAGGGGGTCCGTGATCTCTCGGTTGAACCACGAATTTGGCGTGGATGTATCGGCCCTGGCAGATGGAGAAGGCGATGGATAACCCTACGATAGCTGATATGACTTCCCCTGCGGACCCCTCAGCACTCAGCACTCAGCACTCCGTTTCGGCTGGATCGTGCCGGTGTCGGCGGGGGCCAAGACGCAGAATGTGCCCATCGTCATCGGGCAGCAGGCCGAGATCTTGCCGGTGGTGGCCGAGTATTTCGACTCGCTGTGGGTCTATGATCACTTCTACGGGTTGGACAAGCCACAGCGTCCCTGGCTGGAGTGCTGGACCACGCTGACCTGGTTGGCAGCGCGCTTCCCCACGCTGCGGATCGGGTCGGTGGTGCTGGGGGTGGGCTACCGCAACCCGGCACTGCTGGCGAAGATGGCGGCGACCTTGCAGGCGTTCAGCGGCGGGCGGTTGGTGCTGGGCATCGGCGCGGGCTGGCGCGAGGAGGAACACCGCGCCTACGGCTACCCCTTCCCCGGCGCGGGGGCGCGGCGCGAAGAACTGGACGAGGCGCTGGAAATCATCCACCGGATGTGGACCGAGGAAGCCCCGACCTTCCACGGCACCCACTTCCAGATCGAGGAGGCGTACTGCCCGCCCCGGCCTGACCCACTCCCGCCGATCATGATCGGCAGCTTTGGCGAGCGCATCCTGCCGCTGATCGCCCGCCGCGCCGACTGGTGGGATGTCTGGTCCTGGTCGGTGGACGCGATTGACGCTGCCGCCTACCGGGCCAAGAGCGCTCTACTGGACGGCCACGCCCGCGACCTGGGCCGCGACCCGGCGACGATCACCCGCAGCCTGTCCATGACCGGCGGCACGCTGCCCCAATCGACAGCCGATTCGGCCCGCTGGGTGGAACGGCTGCGCCCGTTCGCGGCGGCAGGGGTGACCCACTTTATGATCGACTTCGGCTTTGTCCCGGCCCCCGACCCAATCCGGCGCTTCGCCGAGGAAGTGATCGGGGCGTTGAACACGGAGGCGGTGGGAGGATGACCCTGGAACCAATCACCTGCAACAATTGTGGGGCCGCGCTCGATGTGCCGCCGGAAGCGAACTACGTCACCTGCGCCTATTGCGGCTCGCGGCTGGAGGTGAAGCGCACTCCCAGCGTGGTCTATACCCAGGTGTTACAGCAGCTAGACGCGCGCACCCAACGGCTATCCGCCGATGTGAGCCAGCTTCAACTGGATCGCGAGTTGGCGCAGATCGACCGCGACTGGGAGCAGCAACGCCAGCGATATTTGCTGCGCGACCGCACCGGCGCGACGATTGAGCCGGGTGGCCCCCTGACCGCTTGGTCTGTAGGGTTGACGGTAATCGGTATCGTGGTGCTTACCGTATTTGCTTTCGTGTGGCCGGGAATGCTTGCAGGCGAGTATGGCGAGGCGTTTTTCCTGATTGCGCTGGCGTTCGTGGGGCTGATGATCTGGGGTACAGTGACCCGGATCTCACAGGTCACCAACTACCAGCGGGCGAAACGCGCCTATGAGGCCCGCCGCTCCGCCGTGGTCCAGCGAGTCATGGGGCAATAGGGGCCGTTGGC
>JBBSEL010001046.1:0-2118 GCA_038239755.1 Chloroflexia bacterium
CCCGCCGGGTACCGGCAAGACGGAGTTGGCGAAGCTGCTGCCGCGTATTTTCTGGCAAGAAACCGAGCCACCCGTCTACCGGCTCTCGACCAACCTCAACGACCCGCCAGTTGTGACAGAGACACGTAGCGGCTACCTGCCCCTCGTGGTCACAGCAACCGAAGACTGGGGCGTGCGCGATGTGGTCGGCGGCATCACCCCCCAATTAGACGGCAACCGCGACGGCAAAGGCCTGACGTACGCCATCAAATACGGCCATGTCACCCGCGCTATCCTCCAGCACTACGCCGACACGGCGAATGGCGACGACTTGCCCGCCGATCCTCAGAATCCCGTGCGGCAGGATTATCGCGACGAGAAAGGGCTGCGCTACCGGGGCGTCTGGTTAGTGATTGACGAATTCACCCGCGCCCCTATAGACGCCGCCTTTGGCAGCCTGCTCACCGCCTTGAGCGGCGGGAAGAACCCTCGGCTTCTAGTGCCCACCGGGGATGGCGAGGTTGCGATCCCCCTGCCACCCGATTTCCGCATCATCGGCACGCTCAACTCGTTCGACCGCCACTTCCTCAACCAGATGAGCGAAGCAATGAAGCGCCGCTTCGACTTCATTGACGTGCTGCCCCCCAAACCGACGGACGCCCCGTATGAGCAGGGCATTGCCGCTTACAAGGCGCTCACTCAACTGGCGAGCAATAGCTGGTCCACCCGCATCCGCCACGAAGGTGAACGCCTGATGCTGACCGCACCCGATGGCACGCCAGTGCTGGCTGTCGAGCCAGTAGATGTTGCTGGAGCACAGCGTTATCAGGTGGTCGCCACCGTGCTGGATAGCCCAGCCGACCAGGCCTTGCGATCCTTCTGGCACATCTTCAGCGCGATCCGGGTCTTCCGCCAGCTTGGCACCGCGCAAGTCATCAGTGTGTACACCACCCTGTTCGGAGGGTGGCTGCTCGATCCCGCCGCCGACTGGCCGGCCGCCCTCGACAGCGCCCTCGCTGACTCCCTGGCCGATCAGCTACAAGTGCTCACCCGCCCCGAGCAACGCATCCTGGCCCTGTATCTCGACAGTGCAGGAAACGGTGAGCAGTTCGGACGGCGCGTAGAGAAGCTGCTCAGTCGTATGCCAGAGGGCCGCCGCGCTGCGCTCCGCCGTGAACTCCGCGCGGCGGCGATCTATCACGGCCTCGCTATTATAGATACCTCCCCAGACGATGCGGATGAGCCAGCCGCCGCGCTAGCGGGCACCCTACTGCTCCAACTCTTCGCGTCCGATGAGCCGCTAGCACTCCCGCCTGCCGGGATATTCCGCGCCCGGCTCGATGCCCTGATGGGTGAACGGGGGTTATAGTCATGACCAATCCTACACCGGAAGAACGCAATGCCTTCCTCTGGCTGCAAGGACGCATGGTCGAACTATTACTACGCTATGATGCTCCGCAGTTCGACCGCATCGTCGATGAACGAGACATGCCCCCTGTGACTGATCAGGCCGATGCTGGTCTGTTGCAGCGTTACCGTGACCTAGCCGTGTTCATCTATCTACGTGACGAACTGTTCGACCACATCTTGCCGCTCATTAAGCGCCGATTGAGTTTTGCCGCCCCACGCACCTTACGCCGGGAAGCCCCGCCCCCGCGCGGGCGGATCGACTGGACACGCACAGCCACCGCGAGCTGGCGGGAGCGGCCCGGTGAAGTGCCTTTGGAACTGATCACCCGCCAGCGCCGCCGCCACTTTGCCACCCCAGAGAATCTGCTCGCGGTGGCGACTCTACTGGAATATGAAGAGGCAGCGGAGCGCCTGCTTGATGAAGAAGCCGTGTTTGCGGGTGACCAAGCTCTGCGGCACCCCTTGCACGAGATCATCGCTGCTTGCCGACGTGAGCAAGCCTTTCCCCAGTTTGCTGGTCTAGTTTCGATCTGCCGCGACATTGTGGCGGGCTATGACTCACGCACGGTAGATGATCTGGAACGCGAGGTGGCCGATAACCTCTTGCCGGGTCGGAACAGCGCCTATGATGAATTGTTGGAGTGGCGGCGGCGGCGGGACCGCTTACGGCTGATCGACCGTGCCCCAACCCCCCCTCTGTCCGACAGCCTGGGTGCCGATCCTGCGCGA
>JBBSEL010001047.1:0-2117 GCA_038239755.1 Chloroflexia bacterium
CAGTTCCCCATCCGCTGCGGCCAGGTGCCGCAACGCGCTCCACTTGGCAACCGACAGCCCGACCGCGCCTAGCGCCACATCTAGCCGCGCCTCGGTGGCCTTGCCGCCCTGAAGCAAGCTGTGGATCAGGTGCAATGCGTCACAACTAACAATTTCCCTGGTTTCGATCATAGATGAATTATACCCGAACAGCGCGGCAGCGTCAAGCACCACGCGGCGACAGCGATAAAGCGGAAGCTTGCCGACCGTGTGCAGAACGGGGGCAAAGATGTTGTATACTGATGGAGGTGCTGCCGTGCCTGCCACGCTCTACGCCAGCCGTCGGTTCTCCACCATCATATCCATTGCGGCCATCAACAAGGAGCAACGTCTCATGCCTCAGATACAACGTCTTGTCCAGTTCCTCACCGTCTGCACCGCGCTGCTGGCGGGAAGTGTCTTATTGCTAATGGGGGGTCGCCCCGCCCATGCCGGAATGCCTCTCGACAAGCCCCAACCGCCCCTGCGCCCGGCCAATCCGCTCACCAGCCAGACCATTCTTGGCTTCCCCCTGACCACCACCGTCGAAGACTCCGGCCAGATGGATATTCGCTACCGCGACCCCAGCGAAAACCAGTTCTTCGGCGGCGATGCGGAAGGGGTCTATCTGTGGCTGAACATCGGCGGCGTGACCACGGTGTTTGGCCCCGCGTCGGTCCCTGCCGGGAATGCGGCCAACCCCTATACCCCGCTTAGCAATGCGCGAACCGGCTCCGGCACTCCCGCCGATCCCTGGGTGATCACCACGGTTAACCAGGTGCCTGGCACCAACCTGCGGCTGATCCAACACACCACCTATGTCAACGGGGCCGAATTCACCAACCTGCGCTTCGCCGTGCAGCAAATCGGCGGTACCGGGCCGATCACGACCACCCTCTTCCACGCCGCCGACCTGTATACGGCGGGCAACGACCAGGGCTACGGCTACTACGATACGACCAACGGCGCGGTCGGTGACTACATCACCCGCACCGACGGATCGCTGCTCTATCAAGAGTTCGTGCCCGCCGGGAACATCCCGCCCACCGCCTACCAGGAGTCCTACTACCACACGATCTGGGACAACATCGGCAGCACCAGCGGCCCCGGCACCGGCTTTGATAACACGATCATCTCCGACACGCTGCACGATGCCGGGGCAGGCTTTCAGTGGGATCTGACCATCCCGGCGAACGGCGCGGTGGAAGTGGCCGACACCGACCTGTTCAGCCCCCACGCCAGCCTCTGCGGCTCGTTCAGCGATGTCGCCTACGGCAGCTTCTACTACGATTACGTCTACTATCTGGTCTGCCACAACATCATCAGCGGCTATCCCGACACGACGTTCCGCCCGAACAACAACACCACCCGCGGCCAACTCGCCAAGATCGTGTCGAACAGCGCCGCGTACAGCGACACGATCCCCACGACGCAACAGACCTTCCAGGATATGCCGAGCAGCAATTCCTTCTGGCTCTACACCGAGCGGGTCTACGCGCACGGGGTGTTGAGCGGCTATCCCTGCGGCAGCGCGGGCGAGCCGTGCGTCGCGCCCGGTAACCGGCCTTACTTCCGGCCCAACAACAACGTCACCCGCGGCCAGATCGCCAAGATCGTCGCCAACGCGGCCAACTTCAGCGAGACGATCCCCTCGACGCAGCAGACCTTCCAGGATGTGCTCGCCAGCGATCCGTTCTGGGTCTTTATCGAGCGGATGGCCGGGCGCGGGATCATCTCCGGCTATCCCTGCGGCGGGGCGGGGGAACCCTGTGTGGCCCCCGGCAACCGCCCCTACTTCCGCGTGGGCAACTCGGCCACGCGCGGCCAGGTCAGCAAGATCGATAAGATTTCCTTCTTCGGTCCCTGATCACCGGGGCCACTCGTCGCGGTGGGGGCGTGGGGCGCTAGTCGCCCTGCGCCCCTGCCGTACCCCCGGCGCGGTGGGGGATACACCCGGCCCCTGCGCGCAATGGGGCTGGAATAGGGCAGGGCTGATACCTTCTCGCGGATCGAGTCTGTCCAGGTAGGGACCGACCGATGTGTCGGCCCTGGTGGGGGGTCCGACTTGTTCGCGCCGGATGCCCGTCTGCTCGGCGATC
>JBBSEL010001048.1:0-2107 GCA_038239755.1 Chloroflexia bacterium
GCCAGCGCCGCCCTAACACGGCCAAGTACTGGCGCACTTCCACGGGGTTGGTCGGTCCTTTCTGTACGAGTGGTTAGTGGTTAGTGGTTAGTAGGAATCCGGTAAGTCTTTAACAGATCAACGTTGTACTGACCACTGACCACTAACCACTAACCACTCGTCACTAATTCTTCACCTGCGCGGGCTGCGGTTCCAGGGCATCCAGCGGGGTCGGCACCGGATGGGGCAGCGCGAACGGGCGCGGGCGGCGGGGCTTCAGGTTTTGCCAGGCATCCCAGCGGGCGGCGACAAAGTCGCCCATGCGGCGCTTGAACACCTGCACGTCGAATTGTTCGGCGTGGCGGCGGATGTGGGCCGGGTCGAACCGGCGCGGGTCGAAGGCCCGCACGGCGGCGGCGATGGCTTCCGGCGTTTGCTGGTCGAAGAAGACTCCCGTCTCCTCCGGCAGGATCGTTTCCAGCGCGCCTCCGGCAGCATAGGCGATCACGGGTCGCCCGGCGGCCTGCGCCTCGACCGGGGTGATGCCGAAATCTGCCGCCTCGGCCCAGACCAACGCCTGGCAACGCGCGTAGAGGCGCCGTAGCTCCTCCTGGCTCACCGGCCCCAGGAAGCGGATGTTGTCCTTGGCCTGCGCCTCCAACTGTGCCCGCTGGCGGCCTTTGCCCACCACCCGCAGCGGCAGGCCCAGCATGTTGAAGGCTTCGATCACCGCATCGAGCCGCTTGTAGGGGACCAACCGCGCCACCACCAGGAAATAATCTTCCACCGCGTCGGGGCTGACCGGGCGGAAGCCGCTCAGGTCCACCGGCGGGTTGATCACCGTCGCCGGGCGGCGGTAATACTTGGCGATGCGCCGGGCCGTCTCCTGCGAGTTGGCGACATACTCATCCACCCGCGCCGCCGACAACTCGTCCCACAGTCTAACATAGCCCAAGGCGAAGGGCAAGATGAAGTGCCCCAGCGCCCCCACGTTCTCGCCCCGCAGGTATTCACGGGTGTTCCAGACAAAGCGCGCCGGGGCATGGCAATAGCAGATGTGGAGCGTGTCCGGCCCGGTGATGACCCCTTTGGCCCAGGCGCTGCTGCTGCTGAGCACCAGGTCATACTGGCTCAGGTCGAACCGTTCGAAGGCGCTGGGATAGAGGAAGAAGTAGGCCTGGTGGCGGCGGGTGACAAACGGCAGCCGCTGCATGAACGAGGTACGGATGTCCCAGCTCTGGTACGCCTTGGGCATCGCCTCGCGGTCATAGACCGAGGTGTATACCGGGGCGAGCGGATACATCTCATGGAGGACTTCGAGCACCCGCTCGGCCCCCCCATACTGATTTAGATAATCATGAACAATAGCAACATTCATCGTAGAGCGATTCACCCGGCAAGGCCCTCCCCGCTAGCCGGTGCGCGGCGGGCAGCATTATGATAGCGCATGTGGGGCCGTTGGTCAAGCGCCTGCCTGAGGCGCAGGAGGGAAAAAGTCTTACAAACCAAGGGAGGGGACAACTCCCAGCCACCCCGCCAGGGGTGGGGTCACGCTGCCTAGTAGGCTCCCCGTGCACTTAACACGGCGGGAATCGTTAGCAGGATGATTTTGAGGTCGAAGAACAACGACCAGTTTTCGGCGTAATACAGGTCGAGCTTGACCATTTCGTCGAAGGAGAGGTCGCTGCGGCCACTCACCTGCCACAGGCCGGTCAGGCCGGGGGTGATTTCCAGGCGCAGACGGTGCCAATCGGTGTACGACTCGACCTCACTGGGCACCGGCGGGCGCGGGCCAACCCAACTCATATCCCCGCGTAGAATGTTGAACACCTGGGGCAATTCATCCAGGCTGGTGCGGCGCAAGAAGTGGCCCACGCGGGTCACGCGCGGGTCGTTCTTCATCTTGAAAATCGGCCCGCTGGCCTCGTTGAGGGCCATCAGTTCTTGCTTCAGTTCCTCGGCGTCGGGGCGCATCGAGCGGAACTTGTAGAAGAAGAAGGGCCGCCCATCGCGCCCAATGCGGACTTGCTTGAAGAGGACCGGACCACGCGGGCGTTCCAGCTTGATCGCCAGCGCGACCAGCACGATCAGCGGGGCGGTGACGAACAGTACCGCCATCGCCAGCACC
>JBBSEL010001049.1:0-2104 GCA_038239755.1 Chloroflexia bacterium
CAATCCCGCCGGGGACATCTATCCCTCGTGGGCACCCGACAGCACCTATTTGGTCTTCAGTTCCACCCGTACCGGCCCGCCGCGCCTGTACATCGCCGCCCGCGACGGCAGCGATAGCCGGGCGCTGACCCCCGCCGAGGGCGCTTACGACGAAAATTTCCCGGTCTGGTCGTCGCGCGAAAGGCGCGACGCCGGATCGGGATCAATGCTCGAGGAGCATGGGCATGTGGCAACCTGGTAAAACACGCGGCGGACCCGCGCAACTGACGGTGGAGCAGGTGAAAGAACTGGCCGACCGGGGCGAAGTGGCCCTGCTGGATGTGCGCGAGCCGGACGAGTGGGCCGAGACGCATATCGACGGCGCGACCTGGATCCCGCTGGGCGACCTGGATCAACGCTATAGCGAACTGGACCCCACCAAGCAGTGGGTGGCCTATTGCCATGTCGGCGGGCGCAGCGCCCAGGCTGCCTACTTCTTGCAAGATGCCGGGCTGACCATCGCCAACATGACGGGTGGCATCGCCGCCTGGGAGCGCCGCCGCTACCCCACCGTCTCGGGCACCTAACCGGCGGGGTCCATTCTGGTCTGCGGCCAGAACGGTGCAACCCACTGTCCGGTTATTCGTCGTAAGAGGGACGGGCCAATGTGCAGCCACCTCAGCCGGGTGAGTGCTGCTGCCCCGAACGACCCCGGCGTTTGCCCCATTGTGGGCAGACGCCGCCTGGGTCGTTCGCTCTATTCCGACGATGATTCAGGAAGGACACCTATGGTTTCGGCACGGCGTTTGCTCCAATCGGCGGGTTTGGTTCTGGCGGTGGTGAGCCTGGTGCTCGCTCCGGTTCGCCCATCCCCCGTCCACGCGGCCCCCAACCCGGCCTTTGCCGATGGCCGCCAGGATCTATTCGGGATGGTCGCCCGCGATCCGTACTACGAATTCGACACCGACCCGATCCACTATCCGGGGGCCTCGAACCGCGCCGCCCTGGAGCGCGAAGCCGCCGAATTGGAGGCGATGGGCGTCCGCTGGGTGCGGATGGAGTTCTGGGCCAACAGTGATGGGTTCGAGTGGGCGCGCTACGATGCCTTCATCAACGACATCGCCCCGCGCCACGGGCTGAAGATCCTGGCCCTGCTCAACGCCGGGATCGTGAACTACCAGGGGGCCTCGGTCAACCCGGCGGCCACCAACGACCCCGCCGACCAGTCGAACGGCACCAACCACTATATCCGCGTTTTCCGCGACCGCGCCCGCGAAATCGCCCAGCACTACGGCTCGGCCATCAGCGCCTACGAGGTGGTCAACGAGCCGAACATCAACTGGGAACTGTGGAACGCCACGGGCTTGCACACCGCCGAGATCAAGCCGGATCGCTACGCCACGCTGATCACCGAGGTTTACCGGGCGATCAAGCCGCTGGCTCCCACCGCGCAGGTGTTGATCGGCGGGATGCTGCTGGGGCCACCGCCGAACGATGAGACCCACGACGAACTGGACTGGCTCTACCAGCTTTATATCGCGGCGGCGGTGCAGGGCTACCAGCACAGCGGTGATTCGGCTCAGCCGGGCTGGAACGTGGTACCGTGGGACGGCGTGGGGCTGCACCCCTACTGGGTGAGCGCCGACAAGTTCCAGCAATTGCTCCATGTGATTATCCAAAAGGTGCGCGACCGGGGCGACAGCAAGAGCCAGATCTGGGTGACCGAGATCGGGGCGACGGCGGTGCCCAGCCCGGCGAACCAGGCCCCCTCTGCCGAGGAGCAGGCGCAGGCCGATTTCGTGACTGGGGTCTACCGCGCCGTGCTGACCGATCCGGCGCTGATGCATGATGTGCATACGGTGTTCTGGTTCAAGTACGAAGATTTCCCCGCGCCGCATCCCACCGTGCCGTTCGGGCTGGTGCGCCTGGAGGAGAGCGACAAAGGCTATGCCGTGACCGGAGCGGTGGCGGTCCACAAGCTGGCCTACCGGGCTTATCAAGCCCTGGCCCGGCCCGGTGGCCTGCCCGACCAGCCCGCCGCCCCGCCGCAAACCCTTGGCACCAACGCTTACTATTTCCCGGCGACCGGGCAGTTTATCGCCGCCGAGTTCCAGCAGTACTGGAC
>JBBSEL010001050.1:0-2095 GCA_038239755.1 Chloroflexia bacterium
ACTGGGCACGGGCATCGTGCCTGTCGCCGGGGACTTTGACATAGATCAGGGCATGTACTTCGAAGTTAGCACTAGTGTGTACCCCGACCCGGTCGTGCTCAAAGAGCGGGTTTATGAAGCGTTGGCGGGACACACGGATGAGGGGTAAACCCAACATTGCTACGGCGAAACGCAAAGTAACAAACTCGTAATACTATTATCCGTAGTAGATATGAGGTGGCGGCGCAGGCTACCCGTCGCCGGAAAACCCGGCGACGGATAGCGCCGCTGAGGCCGCGATCCCGCCTGTCAGACCGGGAATTGCTTGATCACTTCATTGTATTCCTGCTGGGCCTCGTGGATCGCCAGCCGAGAGTAGATCTCCAACGATTGCCGACTGGCATGGCCGGAGTACGGCTGAATGAGCGCGTCGTCGATCCCCTGTTTCTTGAGCCAGGTCAGCAGGAAGTGCCGCAACTGGTGCGGCGCCAGGGGCTGCGCCAAGCCGGCCGCCGCGCTGTAGCGGGCCAGGATCTTGCGCACCCCGCGGGTGCTGTAGCCCCGCTTCCAGCGCGACTCGAACAGGTAGGTCGCCGCTTTTTGCTGCTGCGCCTGCATGTGCAGCCCCAGGGCTTCTTTGAAGCTCGACGGAAAGGGCACCTGGCGGTCTTTATGCCCTTTGCCGTCGGTAATGCGGATCTGGCATTGACTCAGGTCCACGTCGGTCAGGTGGATCTGCACCACTTCCCCGACCCGCACCCCGGTATAGAGCAACAGCTTGATCAGCACCACATCCTGGAAGTTCTGCCCGGCCCAGACCACGTCATAATAGCGCCGGATCTCGGCGTCGGTCGGCACATGGGGCAAGTGGACGGGGGTCGGCGGACGCGTGAGTTCCAGCTCCTCCCGCAAGTAGCGGAAGAGTTCCTTCAGATAACTATAGTCGGGCCGCTCGGCGCGCAGCAATTTCGCCAGCTCGTGCGCCTTTTTGCGCGGCGGAGTGCGTTCCATACTCACGCGACCACCGCCAGCGGCAGGCGCTCATCCATATTCAGCCGGAAGATGCCGTAGGGGTTCACATGGCTGTAAATCAAGGGCGTCAGCGCCCGCCAGTCCTCTGGCTTGAGTTGCTCCACCCAGCCGGCCTCCCCCAGCACCTCTTGCAACATCAGCGTATTGATGTAGACCAGGCAGTTCTGCACCAAGTGCAGCCCCAGCACGCCCAGTTCCTGGTCTTCCCGCTGATTGGTCGCCATCTCACCGCCTTTGCCGTAGTAGATGAAGCTGTTGGCGCTGTTCCAGTTCTCGATCACGTTCAGTCCCTCGTGGATCTCCTGGCGCAGCGCCTCGGAGCGCAGATAGCGGCACAGAAAGATGGTTTTCACCGCCTTGCCCAACTCGGCCAGCGCCGCATAGGTCGGGTGCTGCACATTGCTGCGCGTGAAGCGCCGCAAAATGGCCTCGGTTTCGGCGGTGCCCAGGCGCAAGGCCGTGGCATACTTCACCATCTGGTCGTATTGCTGGCGGATCAGGTCCCAGTTAATCGGGCGGGTCAGCACCGCTTGCAGATGCGGGTAGGCGTCGGGCGCGCCGGTCTCCGGGCGATAGAGCCGCTGGGCGTGGATGCCTTTGAGCCGTGGCAGCAGGTCGAAGTTCAGCAGCTTACAGAAGCCAAAGGCCACCTCGCTCTGGCCATGCGTATCCACATAGCTTTTCTCCACGGCCATGCTCGTGCAGTGGCGCAACAGCCCCTCGATCATCGCGGCTACTTCCGATGAGGAGCACGCCTTGAGTTGCGAGTAGATACAGACCGAGTTCTTCTCCACCGACCAGTAAATCATGATCCCGGGGCCGCGATAGCGCACATGCCACTCGGTCAGCAGGTTCTGGTCCCAGGCCCCGAACTTCTTGGAGTCCGAGGCGCAGGCCGTGGTGCCTTCGCCCCAGATAGCCGGCAGACGCACCGCGAAAATGGCGTTCGCCACGGCGGCGTTGGCCGCCCGCAACTGCTCGCGATCCAGGAAGCGGCGGCGCAGATACTGTAAATCCTTGTAGCTCTCGCCATGCTCGCCGGCGGCCACGCGCTTGAGGCCGGTATTGGTGCCCAGGGCGTACA
>JBBSEL010001051.1:0-2095 GCA_038239755.1 Chloroflexia bacterium
AGTCACCAGCACATGCGCGCGGATGGCGGCCCGGTCCGAAGGCGGGGTATGCACGGCGGGCCGCCCGGTGTGGGCATTCAGGTCGTTCAGCGCCGCCAGAAACACTTCATGGATGGCAGGCAGATCGTCTAATGTGGCCGGGCGAAAATCGTAGTTCATGTTGGGGGTGGGGGGTTGGGGGTTGGTAGAAATGATGCTAACCAAACCGTCACAGTAAACGAGAGCAGAGGCAGCGATAGAGTATAGGGGTTGTAGTTGGAGACATGCGAACCAACCCCCAACCCCCATCCCCTATCCCCTACGTCAAACGCGGCAGCACCTTCGAGACAAAGCGCTCGAAGCCCGCCGGGTTCGGATAATCCATGAAGCGCAGTTGGAAGTGTTGCACCCCGGCATCGCGGAACGTTTCCAGTTCGCGGGTCACTTCATCGGGGGTGCCCGCGACAATGTGGAGGTGATCCCAGCGGACGGCGCGGGACGAATCGTCTTCGATGCTGACCCAGGTCACCTGGGCGTTGACGATGCTGGCCGGGTCACGGTCCACGGCGGCGCAGTGGTCGGCCAGCACCTTCACCTTGTGAGCGAACACCGGAGCCGGTTCTACGTCGGCGCACCACCAGTCGCCGTACTGGGCCACCAGCCGCAGCGTCTTCTTCTCGCCCCCGCCGCCGATCATCAGCGGGATCGGGCCGTCGGGGCGCGGCGACGAAAAGGCGTGGTCGATCTGATAATGCTGACCGTGGAACGTGGCCGGGCTGTCGGTCCACAGCGCCTTGATGATCTGGATCGCCTCTTCGGTCTGGGCCAAGCGCTCGCCGGGGGGCGGGAAGGGGTAGCCGTACTCGTGATGCTCGCCGCCGTTGTTGCCCGCGCCCAGGCCCAGGATGAACCGGCCCTCGGTCAGCAGGAACATATTCGTTGCCATCTTCGACAGCAGCGCCGGGTTGCGGAACGCCTGCCCGCAGACCATCGTGCCCCAGCGCAGGCCGGGGTGGCGGCCCGCCAGCCAGGCCATATTGGTGAAACACTCCAGGTGGGCCTTCTCGCCCCAGCCCATGTGGTCTTCGACCCAGATCGTGTCTAGCCCGGCCTGCTTGACCAGTTCCACATGCTGTTCATTCGCCGCGATCATCTCGCGGGCCAGCCGAATATCGCGGGTATCGACCCCCTCCGGGCTAAAGACCAGCGCGGGCTGCATAATCCATCCAAACGAAACGGCGTGATCGCTCAACGTGCGGGTGCCTCCTGACGGGTGGTGAGTGGTTGGTGGTTAGTGGTTGGTGGTTGGTGGTTGGTGGTCAGGGATCGGTGATCAGGGTCGCTAACAGCAAGGCTGGTGCCACGTGTGCAAAAGAACAGGTGAGTGGCCGGGACGGTACCGCCCGGCGCACTCACCTGAATCGCTGATTTCTAATTTCTGATAACGTCTAGCCGCTTACTTCCCGATGCCCAGGAAGACGACACTGCGCGTGTGGGTCATGTTATTGCGGATGCTGGTCGCTCCGCCGGAGACGAGGTATTGCAACGGCTTGAGGAAGGGCGCGACCGTGGTATCGTAATTTGCCTGGGTCTCCGACCCGACCATCGAGGCTTCCCACCCGTCGGTGCGGATCTTCCCCAGGTCCACATAGAGCGTAGCGGTGCTCTTGTCGGGCAGGTGCTTCAGTCGGTCGCGCACGGTCGCATCGGTGCCGAGGCCTTTGCCCTGCCCGTCCAGCATGGTGCGGGCGGTGTCGGCGCTGGCGGTTTCATTCGCCATATCCGAGCTGCCTACCAGATAGAGCTTGTCGCCCACGACCCCGTAGAGGACCGGCGGGAACATAGAGCTGCTCCACAGGGAGGCGTTCCCCACCGGCACTGCCGTCGACTCGGTGCCCTGGTCGGCCATATGCTGGTTGAGGGTGTCCACTACGCTACTTAAGCGTGCGCCATCGCCGGGCTGCCCGCGCAACTCTAGCACGCCGCTGAAGTTCAGGCCCGACTCGCCTTTCTGTCCCTGCATACTAATCGCGTAATCGCCGCCGAGGAGCGGCAGCAGATCCTTCTCTACATCAATACCTAGATTGTCTTTGATATCGGCTATGCCTTTATCGAT
>JBBSEL010001052.1:0-2092 GCA_038239755.1 Chloroflexia bacterium
CGCACGGCGTCGGGATGTTCCACCAGCGATTTAGCGATGTACTCTACAAGGTCTTTCATAGGAGGTTAGGCTTCGCTAGCCGCGGGGGTCGCGGCGGCAGGGGTTGCATCAGGCGTGCTGGCTGCCGGAGCACCGGGCTGACCGGCAGCCCCGCGCTTGCCGCCCGCCCCGATCAGGCGCTTGCTGAACTTGGTCAGCAGGTCGGGCGCGATGCCGGAAGTCTTGAGCACCGACAAAAACGAGTCGGTGGGCTGGGCACCCTTGCCGATCCAGGCCCGCAGGGCCGGTTCGTCAATGCGGATTTCCGGCGGGTTGTGCCGCGGATTGTAGAAACCGAGAATGCTGACGAACGCGCCGTCGCGGGGTGCCCGCGAGTCCGCCACCACGATGCGGTAGGTGGGCTGGAATTTCGCGCCCGTGCGGCGCAACCGGATCTTGAGCATGTGAAACAGATCTCCTTACCGTGTCTAAAAGATGATTGATAGTGACGGGCGTGATCCGCAATGGAACAGAGGCCCATCCCCAGAAGCCAGGGAGCGCGCCGCGCAGGTCGCAGCGGCGCACCCCCCGTGCATTGTCTAGCGCCCAGCGCCCGGTTGATAGGCGTGGACACCCTTCATGCGCTCGTCTTGTGCGCCCATGCGCTCGCCGCCCGGCCCGGTCGGGATGACCACCGAGCTATCGCGGACCTGGTTGTATTCCTGCCAGAGCTGGCCCCATTCGGTCTGCATGAACTGGTTGATCTTGCGCTGGCCCACCGTCGGATACCAGAGCACATCGTGCCAGACATTGGAGGCGATGGGTGCCCAGAAGACCAGCGGGCTGTGCAGCGCGATCCGCTCCAGGAAGCGCAGGCCCCCCTTGCGCAGCATCTGGTCGCCCCAGATGACCAGGCTCTTCTTGGTCGTGAAGTGGAAGTTCACATCATCGATGTTCTCACCGACGATCTCGATGTCCTTCGGGTCGCCGATGCCCAGGCCGCGCTCGTGGCACATGCGGATGTAGGGGATCGACATCGGGTCGAAGCCCATCAGCTTGGCCGCGACCGCGTCAATCGCCACCTGATCGCCGCTGGCGAGGATGTAGTTGGTGATGACCGGTTCCATGGTGCGCGGCCCCGCGCCGTCGCCCGCCACCGTGCCGTCCATGACGGCGAACATGCCGGGGTGCAACTCTTTCTGCATATACATCAGGTCGACCAGCACCTCATGCATATATTTGTGGCTGTAGTGACGCACTTCGCGCAAGAGGCCGCCGAAGGCGTTCTTAATCGCGCCCGTGGTCGTGGCGTGGCCGTGGGTCTTGACGGTCGGCAGATGGAGAATGTTGCGGCCCTTGAACATCGACGGGACATAAATGCCTTCGGGGAAGATGTGGTTCAAGATCATCAGATCGCTCTTGAACGGGTAGATCTCCCACTCAACGCCGGGCAGGGGAATAAAATAAAGACCGTACTTGCGCAAGATCGGCAGCCAGAGGTTTTCCTTCGCGCCCTTGATCGGGTTCGTCACCACCGTCTTGTTCTCAATCGGGAGAAGGTGTTCGGGCTGGTAACCATCGTTGATCAGGGTGCGGATCGCGCCTTCGACCTGCCACGGTTCGCTGGAACAGGCGGGATAATACTTGCTCCAGGAGAGGTTCAGCTTGATCAGCGTATCATTCTGGCGAGGCAGATGGGTTTGATAATCCCCCAGGTGCATCAACTGGCTGTAATCGTCCAGTACCGTTTCGGGCCGGGTTTTCACGACAGCAACTTTGGCTGTTGGCATCAGGTGCAACTCCTTTCGGGTGCGGGTGTAGCGGGTCGCTACAATAAAAGGCACAGTAGTCTCCAGGCACAAAGCCTGCCTTAGAGTATACGCTATTTTAGCCCTATCCGTCAATGATTATGACAAAATTGTCAGCAGACAGCAGTATGTCAGTGGCTAACCGGGAACGGCTTGGCGCGTTATACTCTAGGGAAAGGGCAGCCGTCTCCCCAACGGCCCTGCTCGGTCCAACGCGGCCCGGCGGAACCCTACCCGATTTCCCAGGTTTATCGTATAATATTATCGTAGATTTTACAATGGTGAACAGGAGCAGTCTTCCATGC